>JAZNWX010000068.1:0-5102 GCA_045593575.1 Eubacteriales bacterium
TGTTGAATTCAAAGCAAAGAGCCGCACTTCGTTCAATGGCGGCACAGATACAACCCATAATGCAGATAGGCAAGGGCGGAATTACCGATAATCTCGTTAAAACCGTTTCAGATGCTCTTGAAGCAAGAGAGCTTATCAAACTCACCGTTCTTGAAAACTGTGACTACGGTACGCGTGATGTGGCTGAGGAGCTGGCAGAAGCAACAAGAGCCGAGGTGGTAGCAGTAATCGGCAGAAAGATAGTTCTTTACCGCGAAAGCGAAAATAAAAAGAGAATCGAGATTTGATTATGAGTGAAGAAATTACAAGAATAGGCATATACGGTGGCACATTTGCTCCCATTCATAACGGACATATAAATGCCGCAAAGGCATTTATGGACCAGATGCAGCTGCACTATCTTTTTATCGTTCCTACAGCACTCTCTCCCTGGAAAATCAGGGATGAGGGTGATGACGGACGACACAGAATGAAAATGTGCGAGCTTGCTTTTGAGGGCGAGATAGGTGTTATTGTAAGTGATATGGAAATAGAACGTGGAGGAACAAGCTACACGGTTGATACACTTCGTTCTCTTGCCAGAGAGGACAGACGTCTTTTTATGCTTGTTGGCACGGATATGGCACTTAAGCTTGACCAATGGAGGGAGCCGGAGGAGATTTTTAAGCTCTGCTATCCCACCTATGTAAGACGTGAGAGCGATAAGTTGCTTGAAAAAATGATAATTGAAAAGAATTACACATATCTTGAGAAATACGGTAAGATTTGTCGCAGAATTATGACAAACGAAATCGAGCTTTCCTCAAGCGAGATTCGTCAGAGAGTTCGAGAGGGCAAGGATATTTCCCATCTCGTACCCGAAAAGGTTGCACAGTACATTAAAGAAAATAACCTTTATTTGTAATTTTTATTTTTCTTGACAAAATTTAGCCAATTTACATTGGTGCATATAGAGTGAGGTATGTATGAATAATAATTTTAGTGAAGAAATGCTCGCAAATTTGCGAGAAAAAGTTAAAAATGAAATGGGAGAAAAACGTTATTTTCATACCGTTGAGGTTGAAAAAATGGCGGCACGTCTTGGTGAGATATATGCCAAAGACAGGATTCCTTCGTTGCGTGCTGCGGCACTCCTTCACGACATAACTAAGGAAAGAAGTGCTGAGGAGCATATTGGAATATGTGAGAGTGCAGGACTTGAGGTAACTATGGCTGAAAGAAATTCACCCAAAATGTTCCATTCAAAAACAGCGGCACTAATCATTCCAAGCCGTTATCCCGAGTTTGCTACTCCTGAAATAATTTCTGCTGTGCGTTATCACACAACGGGTAAAGCAGATATGTCAATCTGCGAAAAAATCATTTATCTTGCAGATTATATAGATATGTCAAGAACGTTTGAGGATTGCGTCATCCTCAGGAATTACTGTTTTGACTTCGATTTTGAAAATGCGGATGAAGATGAAAAGATAAAGCATTTGAATGATACCCTCATAATGTCCTATAACCTCACTATAAGGGGACTTTTAGAGGATGATAAACATATCGATAAAACGACCTTTGAAGCAAGGAATTATTTGATTTTAAACAGATGATTTCTATACCTCTTTCGCTTTTACATAAAAAATGAAAGAGGTTATTTATGAAAAAAGAAATAAAAATCAATGATCTTCTGACTGTGGGAATAGTGATCATCATTATGCTTGCTGCGGTGATTGCATTATTTGTTATGAAACCGCAAAAAGAGGAAATAGCAGCCGATACTATAAAACGTGCAAATGACGATGTGTACAACGTGCTGATACTCGGCAGAGACGATGCAGCAGGACTTTGTGATGTTGTAATGCTTGGCTCAATAAACACCTCCAGCGGAAATATCGCCTTTATGCAAATTCCGCGTGATACGTATTTTGATATCAGCTCAGTGACCTACAAGAAAATAAACGGAGCATATAATTCCTTGGGCTCTGCGGCTGCCGTTTCAGCTGCTGTTGCAGAATCTTTTGGAATAAAAATAGATTATTATCTTTCAGTCGGACTTGAGGCTGTGGCTCAGATGGTTGACGCTGTAAAGGGGATTGATATTATTATTCCCGCTGATATGAACTACAGCGATCCCGAGCAGAATTTGCATATAGATTTAAAGGCAGGAAAGCAAACCCTTGACGGAAAGAAGGCAGTTGAATTTTTGAGATACCGTTCCGGTTATGTCACGGGCGATCTTGGAAGAATTGATGCCCAAAAGCTGTTTTTAAATGCTTTCGCTAAAAAGATAGCAGAGATTGGCAATCCTTTTTCTTTGTATAATGTTTTTAAAATAATCTGTACAAAGGGAGAGACCAATATTAAAGAAAAGGATCTTATATCAATAGGGCTTAAATGTATGAAGGCAAAGGGCGGCACCGTTTCTTATATGACAGCACCCGGTGAAGCAATTCAGAGTGAGAGCAGCGGTGCTTGGTATTATGTTTTGTCAGCTCCCTCAATGAGTGAGCTTTTATGCTCGTATTTTGAGAGAAGAGAGGATTTTGACAGGCAAAATAAATTTGTTGACAAGAGCAGAGAATCGTTCTATGATATATATAATAAAAACTGCGAAATAAGGATATATTCTGCAGATGAGATTGATAACAATGAGATTAATATAAATTGAGATTGGAGAAAAATATGGAAGAAATGACCAATTTAAGTGAAGAGATAGTATCTCTTGAAAATGCAACACCGCTTGAAATTGCAAAGGCAGTTGAAAAATTTCTTGACGACAAAAAGGGCAGAGATATTAAAGTCCTTCACGTTGAGGACATCACAAGCATCGCTGACTATTTTGTAGTTTGCACAGCCACAAGTAACACGCACGTTAAAGCACTTTCGGGCGAGGTTGAATATCAGCTTGAACGCCGCGGAGTCAATGCCTATCACATTGAGGGCAGGGATAACAACTCCTGGGTAGTTCTTGACTATTGTAACGTTATAGTTCACATTTTTAACAGAGAAGCAAGAGATTTTTATAATCTTGAGAAATTATATGAAAATACTACAGCAGTAGAGGATTAAGAAATGAAATACGAGCATTTAATCATTGAAAAGAAATGGCAAGAGTATTGGCAGAAGAACCATACCTTCAAGACTGACGTCTGGGATTTTTCAAAGCCGAAATATTACGTACTTGATATGTTCCCTTATCCGTCGGGAGTAGGACTTCACGCAGGTCATCCCGAAGGATATACGGCAACTGACATAGTATCCCGTATGAAGAGAATGCAGGGCTATAACGTGCTTCACCCAATGGGCTATGATTCATTCGGTCTTCCTGCAGAGCAGTATGCGGTAAGCACGGGTAATCATCCCAACGGATTTACACAAGCTAATATCAAAACCTTCTCAAATCAGCTCCGTGAGCTTGGATTTGACTATGACTGGGATAAGATGATTGCCACAAGTGATCCTGATTTCTATAAGTGGACACAGTGGATTTTCAAGCAGCTCTATCTTGATGGATATGCACAGTATATCGATATGCCCGTTAACTGGTGCGAGGAGCTTGGAACAGTTCTTTCAAACGATGAGGTCATTGACGGAAAGAGTGAGCGCGGCGGATTCCCTGTAGTGCGTAAGAATATGAAGCAGTGGGTTATCAATCAGCCCGCATTTGCTGAAAAGCTCCTTGAGGGACTTGAAACGATCGATTGGCCCGAATCCACAAAGCTTATGCAAAAGAACTGGATCGGCAAATCCACGGGTGTTGAGGTTAAATTCCGGATTGTTGGCGGCGGCGAATTTTCAATTTTTACGACCTGCATTGAAACAATCTACGGTATTACCTTTATGGTGCTTGCTCCCGACGGTAACGTTGTTAAACAGCTTATGCCAAGAATTCAGAATAAGGAAGAGGTTGAAGCATACATAGCAGAAACTCTCAAAAAGAACGATATGGATCGTACCGAGCTCAACAAGACCAAGTCCGGCTGTGAGCTTAAGGGTGTGACCTGCATCAATCCCGTTAACGGAAAAGAAGCAAGAATGTTCATCGGTGATTTCGTTCTTGCAAGCTACGGTACAGGTGCTGTTATGGCAGTTCCTTCACACGATCAGCGTGATTTTGAGTATGCTCAGGCACACGGAATCGATATGATACAAGTTATCGACGGTGATGAAACCTTAGGCCACGTTGACGTATCCGAGCACGCATTTGAAAAGGGAGATTATCTCGGCAAGGGTTATCGCCTTGTTAATTCCGAGGAGTTTACAGGTCTTACCGTTGAAGAAGCAAAAGAGGCGATCACATCAAAGCTTGAAGCTATGGGTGTTGCCAAGAGAACAGTGAATTATCACTTCAGGGAGTGGATCTTTGCCCGTCAGAGATATTGGGGTGAGCCCGTTCCCGTTGTTCACGGTGAGGACGGTTCTGTTCACGTTCTTCCCGACAGTGAGCTTCCTTTAGTTCTTCCTGAGCTTGAAAACTATAAGGGTGTTGGCGGAAAAGCTCCTCTTGAAAACGCAGAAGAGTGGAAGATGTACAACAAGAACGGAATCAAGGGTAAGAGAGAAACGTCTACTATGCCCGGTTCTGCAGGATCAAGCTGGTATTTCCTTCGCTATATCGATCCTAAGAATGATAATGCACTTGCTGATCCTGAGCTATTGAAGCACTGGATGCCCGTTGACCTCTATATTGGTGGTCCCGAGCACGCGGTAGGTCACCTTATGTATTCAAGAATTTGGAACAGATACCTTTACGATAAGGGAATTGCTCCCACAAAAGAGCCCTTTAAGAAGCTCGTTCACCAGGGTATGATCCTTGGCTCTAATGGAATCAAGATGGGCAAGAGATTCCCTGAATTCGTTGTTAATCCCTCTGACGTTGTTCGTGATTACGGTGCAGACACGCTCCGTCTTTACGAGATGTTTATGGGCCCACTTGAGGTTTCAAAGCCTTGGAGTGATCAAGGTGTTGAGGGGGCGAGAAGATTCCTCAACCGTGTTTGGGCATTCTTCACAGAACCCGAAAATATTGTTGACGGAGAGGTTCCTGCACTTGAAAAGATCTATCATAAGAGCGTAAAGAAGATCACAGAGGACTATGAAAAGAAGTCGGAGGCCAA
>JAZNWX010000069.1:0-7307 GCA_045593575.1 Eubacteriales bacterium
ACTCGGTGTTGCAGTAATATATCAAGGAGCACTTGTAACACTGATTACCCTTGCATCCTACTTCATCGGCAGAGATTTACTGTCTAAGATGCATCACGCAGACGCGATATATTCGGGTATATACAGCCCCGAAATGCTTGGAACCTCAATGGCATTTCTCACTCTTTCATTAGCGGAAATATTCCACGCCTTCAATATGCGTTCCCTTCACGGTTCAATTTTCAAAATGAAAACACAAAACCTGTGGCTATGGGGTGCAGGAATCCTTTCGTTTATTCTCACAACCGCTGTTATTGAAATTGGTTTTCTTGCAAATGCGTTCTCACTTGTAAATCTTGATTTTATAGATTATGGAATAGCTATACTTCTTGCAATTACCGTAATCCCAATAGTTGAAATAATTAAATTGATTTCAAGAAAAATAGCAAAATAATCAAAAGAATATTTCCATAAAAACAATAGGCCCCGACGGATTACATAATCCGTCGGGGTTGATTATTTTGTTAATCAAACTTACTTATCGCTTTTTATAAATCACAAGATCAGGATTCTCACCATTTTCCTCGTAAGTGCATACGAGAAGAAAGTCCATATTCGCGGCTATACCAAAGCATCTTCCACCGAATTCGCTTTCAAGCTGACTGCCTAAGTATGTCTGCTTATCGTCAAGGAATTTCACCTTTTCTCCGTTGGGGAGTGTGTATTCCATGTTGATAAATTCACCTGACAGCACGTTTAAATTCTCAACCTTGGGAAGTCCTTCGATATGCAAAAGCGTGTTGAATTCTTGAATCAACTGTGCCTTGAATTCTTCCAACTTTTCCTTTCCGCCAATCTCGGCATATCGCTTCCAAATATCAAGCGTATATTCACCGTCAACGTAACACCACTTACAGTATTCCTCATTGAAATTACCGTCGACCTCACGGCTCGTGGTACAGTCCTCAAGAGACATTCCACAGCATTGACAAATCAACTCTCTCGGAGAACCGAGAAGCGTATTGATCGACACGTCAAACAATTTTGAAAGGAGCTTGAGCGTATCTATGTTCGGTATTGTTTCGCCCGTTTCCCAACGAGAAACCGCCTGACGAGTAACGAACACCTTTTCCGCAAGTTCCTCTTGCGAGAGCCCTTTCTTCGTTCTTAATTCGTAGATTATATCCTTCGTTTCCATAAAATCACCACCTTCATCAGTTGTGATTATATTATACCACTAGTTGCCTTAATTGACAAGCAACTGTCTGTTGCTATCAACTTACTTTATTAAATGCTTTGTTACTTTATTTTCACAAGTTTCTCTATTCCCTCTTGAAGTTGATAAATAAGCTCATCTATATCTTCTTTTGTATTAAAAGGTGAAAAACTTATTCGCATTGAACAGTCTGCTTCAAAATCAGCAAGTCCAAAGCCTCGTAAAGCACGGCTTACCTTTCTTGTTGCTGAATTTGAAGAGCATGCAGACCCGCTTGAAACATATATTCCTTTTGAAGAGAGATGGTGTAGCATAGTTTCACTCTTAATCGACGGTAAAGTGATGTTAATTATATGAGGAGCAAAGTTACCTTGGGGAATATTCGCTTTGACCTCAAGTGCCGAAAGCTTTTCTAACGCATAGGTACGAAGTGCTCGCATTTTTGTAGTATCAGCAGATATGTTTTTCAATCCTCTTTCTGCAGCAGCTCCAAAACCGGCAATTCCGATAAGATTCTCTGTTCCTGAACGAAATCCAAATTCTTGTCCGCCACCGTAGATAATTGGCTTCAGCTGCTTTTTCTTAACTACCTCGGGACTGACGTAAAGAGCACCAACTCCCTTTGGACCGTGTATCTTGTGGGCGCTTATACTAATCAAATCAGCACACAAATCAGACGGCGATACCTTTATCTTCATATATGATTGAACAGCATCGGTATGTGTAACAACATCGGGATTTACCTCTTTTGCCAATTTGAAACATTCTTTGATATTATATACTGCCCCGGTTTCATTGTTCACGTGCATAAGTGAAACAATCAAAGTATTCTTAGTCATCACCGACCGAAATTCATCAATGTCTATAACACCGTTTTTTGTTGAAAGTCGAACAATCTCAAATCCATCATTTTCAAGATGATTAAGCGTGTTTTCAATAGCAGAATGCTCAGAATCAGTAGTAATTATCCTGTTTGCTCGGCGTGTTTTTGCATAAGCCACTCCTATAAGTGCTAAGTTATCTGCTTCAGTTCCGCCTGCAGTAAATACTAAATTTTCTGCTTTTCCGTTTCTAACAAATAGTGAGGCAAGAATCTTATTTCGTGCATCTGCAATCATTTTTGAAGAGTCGAACCCTTTCGTATGAAGCGATGATGGATTACCGTAGCACTCCATCGCCTCACACATTTTTGCTTTTGCTTCCTCACACAGCGGTGTTGTTGCACTGTTATCTAAATAAATATCTCTCATTTTCCTAAATTCATAACGGTTTGTGCCGCACTCATAATACCAATTTTACCACTTTCATACGTAAGACCACCCTGGAAGTAAACCGTATAAGGCGGTCTTATGGGGCCATCTGCAGAAAGCTCAATGGATGATCCTTGTGTAAATGCACCTGCAGCCATAATTACCTTATCAGTATAACCGGGCATATCCCAGGGCTCGGGAGTTACAAAGGCATCAACAGGGGAGCCTGCCTGAATTCCTCTGCAAAAAGCACAAAGTATTTCAGGATCACCCGTAATAACGGATTGAATAATATCAGAACGCTTTTCGTTCCATTTAGGAACAGCATTATATCCCATTTTTTCAAACATATATGCAGCGAGATATCCTGTTTTGAGTGCTTGAGCAGTTGTGTGAGGAGCATAGAAAAGTCCCTTATACAAGCTCTTGTTCTGACCGATGGTTGCACCCACCTCAGCACCTGTTCCGGGAGAAGTCAAACGGTATGAAACAAGCTCTACAGCA
This sequence comes from Eubacteriales bacterium, assembly GCA_045593575.1. Taxonomy (GTDB): domain Bacteria; phylum Bacillota; class Clostridia; order Oscillospirales; family CAG-272; genus RGIG4608. The sequence continues at coordinate 2,950 of JAZNWX010000069.1, forward strand.
CGCTTTGTGCCTGCAAAATATCCACCCGTTTCAGCCATACCGCCACCTGGGTTTTTAATGAGTGAGCCAATGCAAAGATCGGCACCGACAGCTACCGGCTCTTTTTCTTCAACGAACTCACCATAGCAATTATCAACCACCACAAAGGTTTCGGGGGAAATAGATTTTACAAAACGAGCCATTTCTCCAATTTCATCAACCGTAAGTGTTCTGCGATTGAGATAACCCTTGGAACGTTGGATAAATACCATTTTTATCTTTTGTGCATTTACCTTCAATTCTCTGCCAACAGCTTCAAAATCAAAGGTTCCGTCATCTTTCAGCTCGATTTGTCTGTATTCAACACCAAAATCCTTAAGTGACCCGTTACCGCTTTCTCCGACAATCCCTATTACTTCCTCAAGTGTATCATAGGGCTTGCCTGCTACAGAAAGCATAATATCGCCCGGACGCAACAATCCAAAAAGACCGATTGTAAGTGCGTGTGTGCCACTTACTATAGAATGTCTTACAAGTGCTGCTTCACATCCGAAAACCTCCGCCCAGATCTGATCAAGCACATCCCTGCCCTTATCGTCATAGCCATATCCACTTGTAGAGCCGAACATTCCATCTGAAACACGGTAATTTGCGAAGGCATTCATTACTTTTTTTGTATTTTCAAATGAAACTCTGTCGATTTCTGCGAAGGTGTCTTTAAGGGCGATTTCAGCCTCGCCCACAAGCTCTAAAACTCTATTTGAAAAATCCATATTAACAGTCCTTAATAAATTCGAGTGCAAGTTCAATGCACGCCTTGTAGTCATTCATATCAATCATTTCAACTCCTGAGTGAATGTATCTTGAAGGAATTGAAAGGGCTCCCGCACGGCATCCTGCTCCCGTCATCTGAATGGATGAAGTATCTGTTCCACCGTATTGAAGTATCTCAAGCTGATTCTTGATATTCTTTTCTTTTGCAATTTTTATAAGCTTATCTACAATCTCAGAATCACAGATAACTGAGCTGTCTTTAATTTTGATAGCTGCACCGCCACCAAGCTTTACTGCCATAGGCTTTGATCCAGCAGTGTCACCTGTTCCTGTAACGTCAAAAGTGAGAGAATAATCGGGGGCAATTGCAAATGCAGCGGTCTTTGAGCCACGGCATCCAACCTCTTCCTGAACGCTGAACACATAATAAACATCATCCGCAACAGGTTCATTTGCTATTCTCTTGGCAATTTCAAATACGATTCCGCAGCCTGCTCTATCGTCAAGAGGACGTCCGATTACTCTGTTTGTATTAAGCTTTGTAAGATTTGACTTGAGGACAAAAGTATCACCGATTTTTACTTTTCTTTCTGCACTCTTCTTATTATCTGCACCAATATCTATGTAGAAAAGGTCGGGAGCAAATTCAGATGCCTTTGTACCTGAATTTGGAACCAGAACGCCGTGTACTCCGTGCTCGGATACAACTTCACCGAAAGCACATGCAATCCAGTTAATACCACCAATGGGGGCTACACGGATAAATCCGTTATCCTCAACGAAATTCACAATAAAGCCGATCTCATCCATATGTCCGCAAAGAAGTACCTTCTTGGGATTTGCAGCCGTACCGCGTTTAAGTGCGATAAGATTACCCATAGCATCAATATGTGTCTCATCACAAAAAGGTGCGATCATTTCTTTAATTGTATTTGCAACACGGTGCTCTTTTCCTGAAACTCCGTGAACAAGTGTTATCTGTTTAAGTGTATTATACATAAATTTATACCTCCGCTTTCATATTCTTGAGCATTGCGAAAACAAGCTCTCTTATTGATTCATAGTCCTCTATACTTGCAACACAGGCGGGCGAATGAAGATATCTTGTACCCATAGAAATAGCTACACATTTAACGCCCTTTCCGGATTTGTGAATATGTCCTGCATCATTTCCGCCTGAAACATATCTCTTTATCTGTGCTTTAATATCATTCTTCTTTGCTGTATCAAGGGTGAAATTAACAAACTCTGTATTATATATGGTTGATCTATCCATAAGAGAAATAACACCGCCGGAGCCCACATCGGCAACTCTTTTGTGTGCAGGAGCACCCGCAATATCACCGATAGCAGTACTTTCAAGGATAATAGCACGGGATGGCTTAACCTTTTCGGCCGCAACTCTTGCTCCTGACAGTCCTACCTCTTCTCTTACGGTAAAGCAAAAATAAATATCAAAATCAAGAGTAATATTATTCTCTCTTATTTTTCGGATAGTTTCAATCATAGCACAGCATCCTGCTCTATCATCAATTGCTTTACCCTTTACATATTTGTTATCCGTTCCAAAGAAAACAAAATCAGAATTGAATACCCCAAAATCTCCAATATTAACGTATTCCTTTGCTTCATCCGCATCCTTGGCACCAATATCGATATACATTTCTTTAATAGGTGTAACGGAGAATCTGTCCTCTCTGCGTTTATGATGGATTGCTTTTGCTGCGATAACACCGTTTATTTTAGTTTTCTCGTTACCAAGAACTACCTGCTTACCGTACAGAACCTTAGGGTCTATTCCGCCAAGATTCGCAAACTTGATATATCCGTCACCGTCAATGTCGGTAATCATAAAGCCAACCTCGTCCATATGGGATGAAATCATTACTCTATCATTACTCTTACCTTTAACAAGTGCATAAACATTACCAAAAGTATCCTTTACTATTTTATCGCAATCATCACCAAGCTGTTCAATAATGGCATCTGCGACTTCATTTTCAAATCCGGTAGGACCAAATTTCTGGCAAAGGTATTCTAAAAGTTCAACACCGTATTTTTTCATATTTCAAGTCCTCCTTTACCAAATTCTTCTGCAATCCTTTTATCGGTAATGAAAGCTGACACAAGATCGCAAAGTGTTTTCGTATCTTCAAGAGAAATAATCTCATTATATGTATGCATTGAAGCAAGAGGAAGACCAACGTCAACTGTGGGAATACCCTCTCTTGCCAGTTGAATTGAAACAGCATTTGTTCCCGTATGTGTTGGAGAAACGGAAATCTGATACGGTATTTCTTTTTCTTTTGCTGTATTGATAAGCATATTTGTCAGCTTTCTGTCAGTAACAGCAGAAATTGTGATAGAAGGACCCTTAGAAAGCTCTACGGTTTCTTCCTTCTTAGTTCCCGGTACTCTACCAAGATTTACATCAATGCTCATAGCATAGCTTGGATTAAGAGCATACGCACCCGGGGCAACCATACCCGTTACCTCTTCACAGCAAGAAAGCATAACATATACATCACCTACAAGGTCCTCTCTCGGTGTTGTTGCTGCAGCATAAATGGCACAAGCTGCACATGCCTTGTCATCAAAGCTCTTACCCATTATCTTATTGTTGAGAATTTCGGTGTACTTGGGAGCAAATCCTACAGGCGTACCAATTCTTATTTTTGATTCAAGCTCTTCTTTGGTATAGCAAGTATCGATTAAAAGCTCGTCAATCTTAGGAAGCTCCTTTCCACTGCCACTTGCAAGATGTGGCGGTGTTGATGCAATTACACCAAACAGTCTTTCCTCTTTGCCATATATAATAACGTCACTTGCCTGCAAAATTCCGGTATCAATTCCACCAATATTTGTAACTCTGATAAATCCACCGTCAAGAATTTCGGTAACATACATACCAATTTCATCCATATGTGCATCAAGCATAATTCTGGGAGCATTTTCTTTTCCGCATTTTTTCACAAAAATCTGATTTCCTACGTTATCAAGATAATTCTCATCAAAACTATCTGCAACAAGAGAAAGCAGCTTCTCTCTTTCAAATCTTTCAAATCCGCCAATGCTCATAAGGGATGAAAGATCGACAATTAACTTTTTAAGTTCCATAATTTTCTCCATTCTATTCAAATTCATTTACAATCTCTTTAAATCTGTTTCCACGCTGCATAAAGTTATCAAAGGCATCAAAGCTTGCACAGGCAGGAGAAAGCAAAACTATATCTCCCTTTTGTGAAATCTCTTTTGCCTTGAATATAGCGTTTTTAAAATCTCTTTCAAGATAAACGTCAATCTGAGTATTGCTTGCTATTAATACTTCATTAATCTTATCTGCAGTGGCCCCCGTCAAAACAACTGCTTTTGCCCTTTCATTAAGTGCATCAGCCAGTGGTTCAAACGGAATATTTTTGTCGTAACCGCCGCAAATTACTATCGGCTTTATCGGTAAGGCGGAGAGAGCCGCAGCCGTTCGTGACGGACTTGAATCAATTGAACTGTTTATATAAACAACTCCGTCAAGTTCTCTTACAAGCTCGAGTCTGTGTTCAACACCGCCAAATGTTTTGGCAATATACTTTATAGTTGGCTCGGATACA
>JAZNWX010000070.1:0-8753 GCA_045593575.1 Eubacteriales bacterium
TACTTCTTCAATCTCTTGTTGTTCAATTTTCAATGACCGATTCGCTGCCTTCAAAATATACAGCTTTGTTATTATATCACAAACTCGTTAGCTTTGTCAAGTACTTTTTTCAACTTTTCAAAACTTTTTTCGCTCTTCGCTTCCCCCGCGTTCGCGACCTTGTTATATTACCACATTCTTTTCCCTTTGTCAAGTGGTTTTTGGAAAAAAGTTTAAAAATTTTAAAAAAATTCAAATTGCAAATCCGCCGTCAAATCCGATGATTTGTCCTGTGACAAATCCGCTTTTTTCCGTTGCAATTACAAAAATAAATTCTGCAAGTTCATTTGCATCCCCTATTCTGCCGACAGGTGTAGCATCGCAAAGCTCAGAAATTGTATTTTCATCAAGCTCTGCGTTCATTTCAGTATTAATCACACCCGGTTCAACACAATTAACAATAATTCCCGACGGTCCAAGCTCCTTTGCAAGTGCCTTCGTAAATCCTTCGACAGCCGACTTGGATGCGGAATAAGCAACCTCGCAGGACGCACCGACCTTACCCCACATAGAACCAATATTAACAATTCGTCCAAAATGATTTGAAACCATTGATTTTGCAACCTCACGGGTTACAAAAAACATTCCGCCAATGTTTGTATTCATTATATTATAATATTCCTCGTCCGTGGTGTCAGTAAAGAGCTTTATCAGTGATATTCCGGCATTGTTGATAAGAATATCCACACCACCCATTCTGTCAATCGCAGCCGCAACTGCACTACGGGCTTCACTTGGGTTTGAAATATCCGCTTTGATTGCATAAGCACCTGTTTTATCCGCAAGCTCATTTGCTGCAAGGATACTATTATTATATATGAAGGAAACCGTATGGCCCTCACGTGCAAACTTTTCAACACACGCGCGACCAATTCCACGGGATCCCCCGGTTATAAGAACGTTTTTCATCAAAATACCGCCTTTTTTACGTATTGGATATAGTTTAGCATTTTTTAAGAAGTTTGTCAAGAATGAGTTTATGCTAAAAAGGAGAGCATTGCTCTCCTTTGGGTATATAAGAATTATTCTCTGTTAATTTCACCACTTTTAGAAACGGTGCCGTCATTACAGTAAACAGTATATTCACCTGTGAGGTTATCAAAACTGGAAACTTTGTCAATAGCCATCCATTCATCGATGGTTCCATCAAAATTAATAGTAACAAGGTCGGAACACCAAGCAAAAGAACTTGAAATAGTTTGAATACTGTTAGTCAAAGAAATCTCAACCAATCCACAGTCAAAAAACAGTTCTTGCGAAAGATCAACAACACCTTTGCCAATAACCACGGTTTTAAGATTGACGCAATAATAGAATGTTTGCTCTCCAATATAGATGACAGAATCGGGAATAACCAGATGCTCTATCGTTTTGCATTGCTTAAAGGAATAATCGATAATGTATTCCACTCCATCGGGAACAATGCACGTAGTGTTTACTCTTGCTTTCGGATAAGTAATAAGTACCTGCAATCCCTTTGAATACAAAACTCCATCAACGGACTCATACCTTTGATTTTCAGGATCAACATTTATGCTTTCAAGTAATTGACAGTCATTAAAAGCCCAATAATTTATACTTGTTACATTCTTGGGAATACTGATAGTTTTCAGATCTGTACCCCAGAAAGCATTTTTTCCTATAGTCGTCACAGCTTCGGGAATTGTTAATTCAGAAAGACTATTGCATGACATAAAGCCACTTTTCCCGATTTTGGTAACTGTTTGCGGAATGTTGACGGTTTCAAGTGAGTCACAATCATAGAACATACCATCAGTTATTTCGGTCAAATTCGAAGGCAGAGTGACGTCGGTTAATGCAGTACACCCATTAAAGAGATAGTTTCCTATTTCTGTAACACTATCGGGAATGACTATTTTTTCAATGCCGACACAATTATATAGAGCACCAGTACCAAGAGTTTTCAAAGAATTCGGAAACTCAATACCGGTAAGTCCTTTGCAGTCTGCAAATGCCTTATCTTCAATCACCGTAACACTATCAGGAATAATCACACCTTCGAGATTCTTGGCGTTTCTGAAGGCATTATTTGAAATTGTCGTAACACCACTTGGAATTTCAAACACCTTTTCTTCCCTGGCACAGGGATATTTCACCAAGGTTTTGCCGTCCTTTGAATACAGCACACCGTCAACAGAAATATAATTCTCGTTTCCGTCTGCAACGAATATCTCAATCAGATTTGAAGTATTATCAAACGCGTCAGGTGCAATATAAGAAATATTCTCAGAAAGCGTTACACTAACCACACCGTATCCTATCGCCTTGCTGTCAATTCCAACGATCTCTCTATTCTCATAAATTTTGGGAATGATAACATCTTTATCATTACAATTTCCCGCAGATACAAGATAGTAAGTAAGGTTACCCTTTAATTCATATTCCATATACTGTGAGCCCGCATAAATAATTTGCGTTTCAAGCACGCTACCGCAATCGTAAACACACTCGTATCTTCTCTCACCGTTTTCAGTTTTACTTGCATATTTTGTTACCTTCCATCTATAATAGCATTCACTCTTAGGTATTTCCTCTTGTGCAACAAGAATTTCTCCACACTCGGAGCAATGCTTTCCTTCGGTCAATCCAACCTCCTGACAGGTGGGGGATCTCCTTTTATCAACTTCTTCAATATGAACACATTCTTCTTTATTTTTTTCACAAGATGAAAAAGAAACAAGGCACAAAAGAGCCACAATAATCAAAATTAATATAGTATACTTATTCATAATAATTTCTCCTTTATTTATTATCATACCAAGTCTCGCCCAAAGTGAGTTCAACCGAAAGCGGCACAGGAAGAAGGATGGCGTTTTCCATTTCCTCACGCAAAATTTTCGCGGCGAGGTCCGAGCAGTCCTTGTGAGCCTCAACCAAAAGCTCATCGTGAACCTGAAGTATGAGCTTTGCGTCAATTCCCTCCTCATTAAGTCGGCGGTTTACATTTATCATCGCAACCTTGATAATATCGGCAGCAGTTCCCTGAATGGGACTGTTCATAGCCACACGCTCACCGAATTTCTTCAGCATCTTATTCTGGCCCGAAAGCTCGGGGATATATCTTCTTCTGCCATAAAGGGTTGACACAAATCCGTTTGCATATCCCTCTGCCACAATATCCTTAAGATACTTATCAACCAATGGATAGCTTGCCTTATAGCTTTCTATATACTCCTTCGCCTCTTTCATTGAGATGTGAAGGTCGTCGGAGAGCGAAAACTCGCCAATTCCGTAAACAATACCGAAATTAACTGCTTTTGCACGTTTACGAAGCTCGCTCGTCACCATATTCTCAGGTACGTGGAATACGTTTGCGGCGGTTGAAGTATGAATATCAACACCTGAAAGAAATGCAGAAATCATATTCTCATCTCCGGAAATTGCCGCCAAAAGTCGCAGTTCGATTTGCGAATAGTCGGCATCGATAAGGAGATAGTCCTCATTTTTCGGAATAAAATAGTGGCGAAGCTCCCTGCCAAGTGTTGTTCTTATCGGAATGTTCTGCAAATTGGGCTCGGCTGACGAAAGACGTCCTGTAGCGGTGCCCGTCTGCTTGAAGGTTGTGTGGATTTTATTATCATTCGTCAACAGCTTAATAAATCCGTCAACGTATGTTCCCTTGAGCTTAACAACCTGACGGTAATCAAGAATATCCTGAATTATCGGATGGTATGCACGGAGCTTGTCAAGAACCTCGGCATTTGTAGAATAGCCGGTTTTGGTCTTTTTGCCGTGAGGGAGCTGCAACGTTTCAAATAAAATCTCGCCAAGCTGCTTGGGAGAATTGATATTGAATTCCCTGCCTGCGTATCCGTAGATGCGTTCTGCAAGCTCGTTGATATTCCCGTCAAGGCGAAGTCCGTAATTAATAAGTCCATCGCGATCGATTTTGAATCCTTCGTGTTCCATTTCAAACAAAACTGTTGCAAGGGGCATCTCTATTTCATAAAAGAGCTTTTCAAAGTGCAGTTTTTCTATCTTATCTTTTAAAATCTTGTATATATCAAAAATTACAGGTGCTTTTTGTGTGTTTTCGTCCAGAACGAGCGACAAATTTGCCATTGCAAGTCGGGAAAGATCGAAGGAGCCCTCTCCCGCATTAAGCACATAAGCGGCAAGCATTATATCAAAGCAGCAATTTGTAAAGCCGATATCGGACAAGGCATGGTATGCACTCTTGCAGTCGTGCATTACAAATTTTCTCTCCGTGTCGCACAAAAAATCACGTACTGAAAATGGGCTTCCGTCATAGACGAGCAATTCGCTGTCGCTTGCAAGATAAACCCCTTCATTCTCAAAAGAAAGTGCAAACACCTTTTGCTTATCAAGTGCTAAAAGCTCATCAAGAGTAAGTGCTTTTTCGCTTCTTTCACCTGTCGTTTCAGATACACTTGCAAAGAATCCGAGCTGTTCGCCCTCGGTTATCTCGCTTTTCAAATCAACTGTATTCTGAGGCTTTCTCAGGCCGAATTTTTTGATGAATCCTGAAAATTCAAGCTCTGTAAAGAGGTCGTAAGCACCGTCTCTGAATCCCTCAAACACAATATCGTCAAGTGTTTTATCAAGCGGAACATCGGTACATATCTGTGCCAGAGTCTGAGATAGATATGCTTTGTCCTTGTTCTCTGCGAGCTTAAGATTTATCGATTTTCCAATCTTATCACTTGGAAGATTTGCATAAATATTATCAAGCGAGCCAAAATCGGATATGAGCTTCAGTGCTGTTTTCTCTCCAACGCCCGCAACACCGGGAATATTATCCGAGGAGTCACCCATAAGTGCTTTAACGTCAACGAATTGGCTTGACTCAACACCGTATTTTTCAAAAAATGCAGCTCTATCCATTGTGAGCGTATCCTTGTTTGTTGCAAGAAGAACAGTGGTCTTATCCGTAATCAGTTGGAGCGAGTCGCGGTCACCCGTAAGCACGTAAGCGTGTACGTCCCTGTCCTCTGCCATTTTTGCAAGTGTGCCGAGAATATCATCCGCCTCATATCCCTCTTTTTCAAGCACAGCAAAGCCCATTTCGTGTAAAACTCGCTTTGCGTACGGAAACTGATCACGAAGCTCATCGGGCATCGCGTGCCTGCCTGCTTTGTACGCGTCATACATCTTATGACGGAAGGTGGGGGCTTTAAGGTCGAAGGCAACCGCAGCATAGTCGGGCTTCAGTGCCTCAACTTGTTTATTTATTATGTTTATCATACCGAAAATTGCATTCGTGTAAAGTCCGTTTTTGTTAGACAAAAGCTTCACACCGTAAAACGCACGGTTGAGTATCGAGTTTCCGTCAATTACAAGTAATGTTTTCATTTTTATATCCTTTTAAGAAAGGGCAAACGTGAATTTGCCCTTGATTTTTGTATTATTTTCCACCAAGATCCTTCTCTATTGCTCAAGGATGACGCACCGGTAGGCGTCGGCAGAAGTAAAGTTATTTATTATTCTTAATATACCACACCTTAAGAATGGCAGTTTGAGTTTTGGAGTCCTCAATCTCGCCACGCATTATCATTTCAACAAGCGTTACAAGGGGAATCTTTACAATCTCAATAAACTCTCCCTCGTCATATTCCGTTTCGGTAAATGAGAGGCCTTCTGCAAGATACATCGAAATTCTCTCGGTCAAAATCGCGGGAGAAGGAACAATATCTCCAATATGCGTCAGGGTTTCACAAAGTGCCCCCGTTTCCTCACGAAGCTCTCTGAGTGCCGCTTCTCGTCTGTCCTCGCCCACAAAGTCAAGCTTACCCGCAGGGATTTCAAGAAACATTCTGTGGTGAGCATATCTGTATTGTTTTACGCAAATGACCTCATTCCTGTCGGTCAGAGGTACCACACAAACAGCGCCGAGATGCTTTGCGTATTCCCTTGTTGCTTCCTTGCCGTCGGGCTGGATTATATCATCGCAATAAACGTGAAGCACCTTACCGTCAAAAATAAGATTTTCTTTTTTAGTTTTTTCTTCAAAATTCATATTACTTAATTGTGTCAACCTTAAGAAGATTTGTATTGCCGCCCTGTCCGTTTATCTGTCCACCGGTGATAACGATCTGGTCGCCCTTCTGGAGCTTAAACTCCTTCTTTGCTGCCTTGTACGCAGAGTAGAAAAGAACATCGGTTGTAGGCACTTCTTCACCAAGAACGGGAGTTACTCCCCAAGAAAGAGAGAGCTTACGAACGGATTTGGGGTCAACAGTAAGACCGATAATATCAACAGGGGGTCTGAAACGGCTTACCATTCTTGCGGTTCTTCCAGAAAGTGAGCAAACAACGATTGCCTTTGCGTTGAGATTGATTGCCATTGAGCAGGTTGCGTGAGAAACCGCGTCAACGGAATTCTGAATCTGGAAATCCGTGTTAAAGAATCTCTTTCTGTAATTGATATTATTCTCTGTTGTTTCAGCTATTTTTGCCATTGTCTGAACAGCGAGAATGGGATATTTACCCATAGCTGTTTCACCCGAGAGCATAATCGCACTTGTTCCGTCATAAACAGCATTTGCAACGTCGCTTATCTCTGCTCTTGTGGGACGTGGATTATAAATCATAGATTCAAGCATCTCGGTCGCTGTAATTACTCGCTTACCGAGAAGACGGCACTTTGTAATAAGGTGCTTTTGAATCTGAGGAAGCTCTTCAAAAGGAATCTCAACACCCATATCGCCTCTGCCGATCATTATACCGTCACACGCCTGACAAATTTCGTCAATATTATCAACACCGTGCTGATTTTCAATCTTAGCGATGAGTGAAATATTATCATCGGGAGTATGCTCGTCAAGGAATTTTCTTACGTCATCGAGATCCTGCCTGCAGGAAACGAATGAGCAAGCAACAAAGTCAACGTCCTGCTCAATGCCGAAAAGAAGGTCCGCCTTGTCAACCTCTGAAAGATAAACCTGCTTAAGCACTTTTCCGGGAAAGCTCATACTTTTTCTGTTTGAAAGCTCGCCGCCCGCAGTTACTCGGCAGATAACGTCGGTTTCGGTCAATTCCTCAACCACAAAATGAATAAGTCCGTTGTTAACGTAAATTTTATTGCCGATTTCAAGATCCTTGGGGAGATTCTTATAGCTTACTGCTACTCTTTCCTGATTTCCAACGATTTCTTCTGTCGTAAAGGTGAATTTGTCACCCTCGTTAAGATATATTTTGTCATTTTCAAAGGTTCTGATTCTATATTCGGGGCCCTTTGTGTCAAGAAGGATCGCAACGGGGAGTCCAAGCTCCTCTCTCACCTTTTTGATACGGTCAATACGAACCTTATGCTCCTCATGAGTTCCGTGTGAAAAATTAAGGCGAGCAACGTTCATACCTGCAAGCATCAACGCACGAAGCTGCTCCTCGCTCTCGGTTGCAGGACCTATCGTACATACAATTTTCGTCTTTCTCATATTTTTACTCCTTATATTATAAAAGTTCAAATTACTCCGTATAAATTATATCACAGTTTTGTCAAGAATACAAGAATTTTTTACTATTATTTAATTAATAATTATTGAATAATATTCACATTTGGAGCAAAAAAAGGAGAGCCGAAGCTCTCCTTAATGTTTGTTTATCAGCTTATTAATCTTTGTAGCCCCAAACTACCGGGCAGTCTGTAGGGTTCCAACTGTAACTCCATCTATATGGCTTCGATTCCGCTTCACAGTAAATTGTAAGTGAGGAGCAACCATAGAATGTATAATCTCCAATCCTCGTCACAGTGTCGGGGATTTCTATACTTGTGAGTGATGTGCAATCATAGAATGCATAATAACCAATACTCGTCACTGAGTCGGGGATTTCTATACTTGTGAGTGATGTGCAATAACTGAATGCATAATCACCAATACTCGTCACTGAGTTGGGGATTTCTATACTTTTGAGTGATGTGCAACCATAGAATGCATAATCACTAATACTCGTCACGGAGTCAGGGATAGAAAAAGCAGTGTCTTTTTTTCCTATTGCATACTGTATCAACGTTGCTCCGTCTTTGCTATAAAGATTTCCGTTTTCTGATTTGTAGTACTCATTATTTTGAGCTACTTCTATACTTGTAAGTGAGGCACAATCACCAAATACACCATTACCAATACTCGTCACAGAGCCGGGGATTTCTATACTTGTGAGTGATGTGCAACCCCTAAATGCATCCCCACCAATAGTCGTTACACTGTCGGGAATTTCTATACTTCTGAGTGATGTGCAACCATAGAATGCATCATCACCAATACTCTCCACAGAGTCTGAGATTTCTATACTTGTGAGTGATGTGCAAAGATAGAATGCCCCATCACCAATACTCGTTACAGTGTCGGGGATTTCTATACTTGTTAGTGAGGAGCAACCCCTAAATGCATCCACACCAATAGTCGTTACACTGTCGGGAATTGTTATGTCTGTAAGCGATTTGCAAGCACGAAATGCTCCTTCTCCAATGATTTCTACTGAATTCCCAATGGTAACATTTTTAATTTTTCTACAATACGCAAATGCTTCCATGCGTATGTCAATAATGGTGTCAGGCATATCGACAAAGTCGGAGGCCAAGCGGTCTTAGGAAGACAACAAAAGCACGCAACTCCTTGGCTCACAGAACGACATGGCTACGATCCGACTTCCCAATGGTAACATTTTTAATTTTTCTACAATACGCAAATGCTTCCATGCGTATGTCAATAATGGTGTCAGGCATATCGACA
>JAZNWX010000071.1:0-1874 GCA_045593575.1 Eubacteriales bacterium
GGAATATTGGGAGAAGCACCAGACCTTTAAAACGGATGTCTGGGATTTTTCCAAACCCAAATATTACGTACTTGATATGTTCCCGTATCCGTCGGGAGTGGGACTTCACGCAGGTCATCCCGAGGGATATACGGCAACGGATATCGTTTCACGTATGAAGAGAATGCAGGGCTATAACGTGCTTCACCCTATGGGATACGACTCTTTCGGTCTCCCTGCAGAGCAGTATGCCGTAAGCACGGGCAATCACCCCAATGGATTCACACAGGCAAATATCAAAACGTTCTCAAATCAGCTTCGTGAGCTTGGCTTTGACTATGACTGGAGCAAGATGATCGCCACGAGCGATCCCGAATTCTATAAGTGGACGCAATGGATATTCAAGCAGCTCTATCTTGACGGTTATGCACAGTACATAGATATGCCCGTAAACTGGTGCGAGGAGCTCGGCACGGTGCTTTCTAATGACGAGGTCATCGACGGTAAGAGTGAACGCGGCGGTTATCCCGTAGTGCGTAAGAATATGAAGCAGTGGGTCATCAACCAGCCTGCATTTGCAGAAAAGCTTCTTGAAGGACTTAACGAGATCGATTGGCCCGAATCCACAAAGCTTATGCAAAAGAACTGGATCGGAAAATCCACGGGTGTTGAGGTCAAATTCCGGATCGTTGGCGGCGGTGAATTCTCCATATTCACTACTTGTATCGAAACGATATATGGAATTACCTTTATGGTCCTTGCTCCCGATGGCGATATCGTAAAGCAGCTTATGCCCCGAATTGAAAATAAAGAAGAGGTCGAAGCATATATTGCAGAAACTCTCAAGAAAAACGATATGGACAGAACAGAGCTCAACAAGACCAAGAGTGGCTGTGAGCTTAAGGGCGTCACCTGCATCAACCCCGTAAACGGCAAGGAAGCAAGAATGTTCATCGGCGACTTCGTGCTTGCAAGCTACGGCACGGGCGCGGTAATGGCAGTTCCTTCACACGATCAGCGCGATTTTGAGTATGCACAGGCGCACGGTATCGATATGATCCAGGTTATCGACGGCGATGACAGGCTTGGACACGTTGATGTAAGTGAGCACGCGTTTGAAAAGGGTGATTATCTCGGCAAGGGATACCGTCTTGTGAACTCCGAGGAATTCACGGGTCTTACTGTTGAAGAGGCTAAGGAAGCGATCACCTCAAAGCTTGAAGCTATGGGCGTTGCAAAGAGAACCGTTAACTATCACTTCAGAGAGTGGATATTCGCACGTCAGAGATATTGGGGCGAACCCGTTCCTGTCGTTCACGGTGAGGACGGTACAGTTCACGTTCTTCCCGACGAGGAGCTTCCCCTTATTCTTCCCGAGCTTGAGAATTATAAGGGCGTTGGCGGCAAAGCACCGCTTGAAAATGCTGAAGATTGGAAATACTATGATAATAACGGTATCAAGGGTAAGAGAGAGACCTCTACAATGCCCGGCTCCGCAGGCTCAAGCTGGTACTTCCTCCGCTATATAGACCCCAACAATAATGACGAATTTGCAAATCAGGAGCTTCTTAAGCACTGGATGCCCGTTGACCTTTACATCGGCGGTCCCGAACACGCTGTCGGCCATCTGATGTATTCCCGTATCTGGAACCGTTTCCTCTATGACAACGGTCTTTCTCCCGTCAAGGAACCCTTCAAGAAGCTGGTTCACCAGGGCATGATCCTCGGCGAAAACGGCATCAAGATGGGCAAGCGTTTCCCCGAATTCGTGGTCAATCCTTCCGATGTGGTCCGCGAGTACGGCGCCGATACCCTGCGCCTCTATGAAATGTTCATGGGCCCGCTGGAAGTTTCCAAGCCCTGGTCCACCACCGGTGTTGCCGGCGCCAAGAAGT
>JAZNWX010000072.1:0-5510 GCA_045593575.1 Eubacteriales bacterium
GGCCCCTTTGTGTAAAGGGGGCTCCGCGTTAGCGGTGGGGGATTGTTGTTTTTGTTAAGATTACAATCCCTCCGTCACGGCAAGCCGTGACACCTCCCTTTACACAAGGGAGGCTTACTGGTTTTTCTAACTACCCTATAAACCCCAATTTGTACCTCAATACTATATATTGTTTTCATTATATCAAACAATATTTTCTTTGTCAACACCGCTTTGCACTCCCTAAAGACAAATATTGCAAATTTGCATTTTGTATGATATAATAAAGTATACCTGTAATTTAAAATTGTAAACAAACTGTAAATAAGCTCAAAAATCCAAAAAAAGTCAAAATAATATTCGTATCTGTTTATGAAGAGACAATAATATCCAAATTCATTGAAGAAAGGAAAATTTTTATGAAAAAACTAATTTGTTTGTTTCTTATGGTGGCAATTCTCAGTACAATGCTTGTAGGATGTGCTGATGTTAACGATGACACAAAAATGAAAGAAACATTTCTCTTTCATTTCGGTGGCAACGGAAAAAATGCGGCGGACGTTATTATAGAATATGACGGCGGCACGTATAACGGTGCCCGTATCGTTATGCTTGATTATGAAAGTCACGAAAAAGAAGAAAAAATTGTAAGATTAACCGAAGACGCAGCTATTAAATATTACGACACAAATACGCTCTATGCATATAAATATGGCATTTTCTTTTCCTTGAAAACCGCTTTGATGTTCGGAATTATTACCGACGAAGACGCAATGGATATTGCAAACAAATACAACGAAGCAATAACCTGTTATACGGATGTGTGCGACAAATATGATTTCGACAGCTGCACAGTAAATCTTGAAGCATATGATAAAAAGATAGCAGACCTGCAGCCAAACGCAATAATGATAAAATTTGATAAAAAGGTTGTCCTCGGTGGCAAGGTTGATGAAAAAGAACATTTGATTGAATATATTAATTCACATTTTGATTCTGCCATAGTTACAGAAATCGGATTGCACATTGAAGAAACCGCAGAATACAAGTTATTTAAAGTGTTCATAAATAATAACGAGCTTGAAAATCTACCCACAATTATGAATGAGCTTGCATCAGTTCCGGGACTTCTGGAAATCAGCTGCTACAGCCGCAGATTGTATCCTACAATCTAAAAAGCAAAAAGAAAGGAGCTTAGGCTCCTTTCTCTTTTTGTATTAATTAATTTCAATAGTTTGGTCGGTGCAATAAATGTAAAGAGGTCCCCGTTGATGTGAGCCGTCAAATAAACCCTCACCCTTTTCAATAGCCTCCCACTCTGCAACGGTTCCGTTATAATAGAGTGTCAGCGAGCCCATCCAAACAAACGCACCGTCATCAATGAATCTAACGCTTGCGGGAATTGTCAGAGAATCAAGACCAAAGCAATCTGTGAATGCCGTTTTTCCGATGGTCTCGAGAGTTGCATTTTCGCCAAAACTAACTGTACTAAGGTTCCGGCAGTGTGAAAAAGCACTTTCTCCAATCACCTTCAAAGAGCTTGGGAACGTTAATTCTTCGATTAATGCATAAGAGAATGCCCCCGTACCAATCTCCTCAAGCACCGATCCCTCGGCAAAAACAATACTCTTTACATTTGATCGTTCAAATGCTCTATCCTCTATTCTCTTAACAGAAGCAGGGATGGTAATCTGACCTAATCTTTGAGGTGCAACACAAACCAACACCGTTAAATCCTTATTATAAAGATTCCCTTCAAAGACCGTGTATGCAGGATTGTCCTCGTGAATAACAAAATTTAACACTCTGGTCGCTGAAAATGGATTCGCCTCTATCGTAGTCAAGGTCTTGGGCAACGTAATATAAGCGAGAGTCGAGCAACCGGAAAAAGCTGACGCCTTTATCGTGTGTAACGAGCTGTTTTCGCCAATTTCGAATCTGTAAATCATACTACAGCTACTGAAAGCGAATTTACCTATAATCTCTACGCTATCCGGAAGAGCAATTGATGACAAGTTCGTGCAATGGCTGAACGCAGAATCTCCAATAACCTTCAACCCCTCATTCAGAGTAACACTTCGGAGTTGAGAATGATAAAACGCAGACGCACCAATTTCGACAATATTCTTTCCTAATGTGATATTTTGAAGCCGTGAGTGTGCAAACGCTTCTTCACCGATATATGTAATACTGTCGTTGAAAACGAAGCTCGTTATCTTAGTTTCATAAAACACCCCATTTTTTATTTCTTTTATTTTTATATCCTCCGGAATTACGATGGTCGCATTTCTGCAACCGTAAAATGCATTTTCACCAATATCTTCAATGCTTGACGAAAGGACAATGTTCTTAATATCGATGTCACCTCTGAACTCCCCGGCATAAACAGTTTTTACTCCCTCTCCGTAATACACATTTTCAAGTTTTGGAAATGCTGCATTATAATAATAATGTTGCACTTCGTTTCCAAAATCCAGACCAGTAAGCGGTTCGGTATTTATATATACAGTTTTTACTGTTTGATTAATAATCCCAAAGGCATCAACATCAATTTGGGCTTCGTGACAATCAAAAGTAACACTTTCAATAAAATCGCAATTATTAAACGCATTTCTTTCTATTCTGTTTACGGTATTGGAAAGAACTATTGAGTTTATTTTATTGCCGTACAATAAAACTCCCTTTTTGATGTCATATTTTTTACCGTTTTCATATTGCGGAAGAACCAATTCCCCTTCATATCCCGTGTATTTAAGGAGAATGACACTTTCACCGTCATCATAGAATATGAAATCGTTCACCGTCTTAATGTAGGAATCGTTTGAGTCCTCTGTGATATGCTTTGTATAAAAACCGATCTCTCCATAATATTTTGAACCCAAAGCAATGTCAAGATCTGACTTGTTGCATATTTCATAGAGAGATTCACAATTATAAAACGCATACGCACCGATTCGTTCAATGGATTGCGGAAGTGTAACACGCAACAAGCTCACACAGCAGTAAAATGCGTTTTCTCCGATTTCAGTAAGCGTGTTTGGGAAATCTATAAACATTATGCTCTCGCAGTATGCAAACGCCTCGTCAGCAATGTATTCAAGATTGTTTGGAAAATTTATCTCGGCAAGACTTCTGCATTCATAAAAGGTTCTTACACCTATTGATTTTATGTTATCACTGAGTCTTATTGCTCTTAATGAAGAACAACCGTAAAACGCACCTCGTTCCAACTCAACAACACTGTCAGGTAAATCAATTTCAACAAGGGATTTACACCCCAAAAATGCACTGCCGCCAATGCTTGTAACTGAACTTGGAATATTTATTTCAACAAGACTTTCACAACCGGAAAACATTACATCCTCTATTTTTGTAATTGAGCTTGGAAGAGTTACTTTTTCAAGGCGTTCACAAGAAGAGAACGCAGATACTCCTATTTTGGTAACGGAATTCGGAATAATCACCTCAACCAGATGAGTGTCGGTAAAAGCTCCCTCTCCAATTTCGATTACAGAATCAGGTATGGAAACTCTTTCCATACTTTGATTGTAGGCAAACGCACGGTTACCTATTACGGTAATGGGCTTCCCTTTATATTCTTTGGGTATAGTTACCTCTGTAGCTTTCTCGTCCTTTAACGCTACAACACGATAGCTCTCCCCGTCATCATTCAATTCAAGCTCAAAAAGAGCTTCAGTTGCCTTATCGGCCTCATCGTCATCCTTTTCGGTTCCGCAAGAGGTTATCAGCAAAGCGATCGACATTAACGCCAGAATAATAAATAAAAAAGTCTTTTTCTTCATAACTGTACTCCTTAGATTTATTAAAATAATTATATCAGACAACTTTTACTTTGTCAACATTAAGTTACCCCCTTGCGGAAGCTGTTTTTTGGTGATATAATATATGTGTATTTCAACAAAGGAGATTTTTATGAAAAAAAGAGGAGATTGAAAAATCTCCTCTTTTTTCTATTCTGTCTTAGCCTTTGCAGCCTCTTTTTTTGCTTTTTTCTGTTCTTCAATCACCTTAAAAATTTCCTCTGCCGCAAGACGCGTCTTTCCTACAACGTGGATGTCCTCCTTCGGCATAGCAAAATAAAGTGCACGGTTGTTACCCATACCGATAACGTCACCAAGCTGATACCAGTAAAATGCCGCCTCGCAGGTGTACATCGACTTTGAGGACTGGCTGTAGTCAATTCTTCCGTCGCATCCCGTAAGGTGCAAGCCTTCAAAATTGTGCGAAACACGTCCTTCTCCAACGCGATATACATCCTTGGTGTTTACAATCATAAATATATCGCAGGGCACGTCATATCCATACGTTCCGTCAAGAACCTCTTTGCGAATACATTCTCGCTCCCACCTGTACCAATCGGGCACGTGGTCGAAATAAGTTTCGCCCTCAAGTGCCTTCAAGTAGCCAAGCTCGGTGAGTTCCCATACCTTTCCGCACTCGTGACAGGTGAGGTGTATTCCCTTGCCCTCCATTTTTCCTTCCTTCCGGCAGTGTGGGCATTTATAGAGAACTCTGTCAAGTCCGTCCGCACGGAAGGGCTCGTCAATAACGATTTTGTTCTCCTGCTGCCAACGGAATCCGTCAAACGAGAATTCCTTTTCGATAACCGCCTGAATTTCGTCGGCAGTCATTGACTTTATCTGCTCGGGAGAAAGAACGTAACGAAGCTCTGCCGAAACGGGGAGATCGCGGTTTTGAAGTCGGTTGTAAAGAGGATCGCGAAGGAACGATCCGAAGGTTTCAAACATACAAAGCGGAACACCAAGCATTTTAACGAGCTTTGCCACGGTTGAGGGCAGGGT
Source organism: Eubacteriales bacterium (assembly GCA_045593575.1). Taxonomy (GTDB): domain Bacteria; phylum Bacillota; class Clostridia; order Oscillospirales; family CAG-272; genus RGIG4608. The sequence continues at coordinate 4,803 of JAZNWX010000072.1, forward strand.
TGTTTTTGTTCCGTCGTAGGTATATGCTGCTTCAGGATACATAAGCACCGAGCATTTATTCTCGGTAAGGCAGTATTTTATATCGCGAATGAGCTGAAGATCGGCAATAAATTTTCTTGTCGGGAAGCAACCAATCTGTCTCATTATCCAGTCAAGTCCAACAAAGGAGTCAAGTGTTGCAACCGTATTGAATTTTCTTGGATAAAGCGAATAATAAGCGATTTCAAAATCAAGGAAGCTCGAGTGGTTCATAAGAATAAGAGCCGGCTCGTCCTTGCCGAGTTTTTCCATTCCAACCTCACGGAATTTGTAATGAGTTTGCTTAAGTGCGGGAATTGAAATCACCTTTGTAAGTGTTCGCCAAAAGAGATTGGGCTTTTTGGGTTTAAAGTGCTTGGGCACCTGCATAGCCATTACTTCATCATAGTCACGAACAACGTTTTTAATCTTCATAAATTTTTCCAACCTTTATCATAATTTGGTTTTATGAACACAGTATAACATCTTTTTTTCACTTTTGCAAGGATTTTTTCATATATTGATAACAAAACCGAATTTTTATACAAACAAAATGGATAAAGGGTGAATATAAATATTCAAATTTTGATTTATAGAGGTGTTGTTAGCACGAACCAAATGATTGTTTTGCCCCGCTTTTTCAAAAGCGGGGGCCCAGCGGCTTGAGCGAAAAAACGCCATTTCTTTTTT
>JAZNWX010000073.1:0-6906 GCA_045593575.1 Eubacteriales bacterium
ATTTCAATATGTGCGTCGGTTTTGATCTCTTTTTCAAGACCCGGGGAGGTACATTCAAGATAGTATGCCTCGTCAATCGGGTCTGCCTCATCAAGCATAGGATCAATAGTTCTGTGGAATTTTTCACAAGTATTGATGTCAATGCCTTCGTCTGAGTCAATGGTTATTCTGAGTATCTTCCTTGAGCCCTCTTTAACAAACTCAACGTCCCAAAGGATAATACCCATCTGTTCGGCAACAGGAGCAACAAGCTCCCAAACTGTGCCTGCAATATTTTTCTTAATCATAACTGCAAATCTGCCTTTTCAAGAATTAAGAGTGGGTACTTTCGGACCCACTCTCAGCTTAGTATGCCCTATTATAACATATCTTTTTTTCTTTTGCAATACTTTTTTGCATATTTTTTGAATTTTTTCATTTTTTTATTATTTATATATAAATATTTTAAAATTATGTTTACAAAAGAGAATTTTCGTGCTATAATTATAGGAAGATTATTAAAATGCCAAATTATGCACTTAATAATCTTTCAAAAATAGTCAAAGGAGAATTATCCAATGAGTAAAAACAAAGATAAACGAGTTTTCACAGAATCCAACGGCCTTTTGTGGATGTGCTTGCTGAGCAGCACTATCTTTATGGGGCTTTATGCATTGATAAATATTTTTGTAGAGGATTATCCCGACTGGCTCGGTGCCGTGATTTTCGGCATCAATCTGATTTTTATTTCCATAGTACTGATTTTCTACAGAAGAAAGAGAGCACTTGAAAGAAGCTTCAACGAAAAAACTCTCCAGATGGAAAAGGCAATGACGGGTATGATGAAAGATGTTGATATTCCCTGCATACTCACTCTTCCCAGCGGAATCATCGCTTGGTGCTCAAAGGGTGCACACGAGATTTTTGACATTCCCACAAGTCTTTTGCAAAAGAATTTCAATGACATCTGCGACGTGGGCATAGAAACTCTTATCGCAACTCTTCCCCAGGCAGAGTTCGGCAGAAATAACGATCAGGGCTCACTTGAGGTCGTAATCAACGAAAGAAACTACGTTGCCAAGATCTATCGCCATACACTCGGCAAAAACCAGTATTATCTTGTAACATTCACAGATTATACGGAATACGCACACCTGCTCTCAAAATATGAAGCAGAATCTCCCGTTGTGGCTCACATCGTTCTTGACAACCTCACCGAAATTGCAGAATACGTTCGTGTAAACTACCGTTCCGCTGCAAACGAGATTGAAGAAATACTCAAAAAATTTGCAAACGAAATGCACGGTTTTATCAGAGAATACAACCGTGACAGATACATAATGGTGTTTGCAAAGGAAAAATATAAGGAATGTGCCGAGAGTAAATTCGACATTCTTGAAACCATAAGAAACGTGCGTCTTGGAGACTCATCCGTTCCCGTAACAATCTCAATGGGCGTATCCCTTGTCGGTGAAACATTTGAAGAAAAAGAAAAGAACGCCTTTTCAGCTCTTGAATTCGCCCTTCAGAGAGGCGGCGACCAGGTTGCAGTTAAAACAGAGGATGATATTTTCTTCTTCGGCGGCAAAACAAAGGGTGTTCAGAAAAAATCCGGCTCCTTTGCGAGAGTATTCGCAACTCAGCTCACATCATATATCGCAAGTGCAAGTAACGTTCTTATTATGGGACACGCAAATCCCGACTTCGACGCGATCGGTGCCTGTGTGGGTATTGCAAGACTTTGTATGTTCTGCGGACTCTCTCCACGCATCATTATGAACACAAGAAATAAGAATTTTAAGGCGTGTACTGAAAAGCTCCTTTTGATTGAGGACTATAAGAACGTATTCATCACTCCCGAGGCGGGACTTGATATGATTCATCCCGATACACTTCTTATCATCGTGGACGCGAACAATTTTAACATTCTCGAGTCCCCTGAAATTGCTAATAACGTGTCTAACTTCATAGTTATCGACCACCACAGAAAGGTTGCAGAGTTTGAGATTGAGCCACTTCTTGCTCTTATCGATCCCTCCGCTTCATCGGCTTCCGAAATGATAACGGGCATCCTTGAACAATGCTTGCCTAACGATGCTCTTTATAAGGAAGAAGCAAATCTTCTTCTTTCGGGTATTATGGTTGACACAAAGAATTTCGTTAAAACCACGGGTACTAAAACCTTCTCGGCAGCTATGTATCTTCGCGGTGTGGGTGCGAACTCCGAAATCGCGGAAACGTACTTCCACGAGGATTTTGATAACTTTATGAGTGAAGCAAAATTCAATACCAATATCACAATGTATCTTGACAGAATTGCAATTACAGAAAGTGACGGAAGCGATCCCGAATTTGACAGAATTGCAGCTGCAAAAGCTGCGGACAAGCTTCTTACAGTTCGCGGTGTGGATGCTTCCTTTGCACTCGTTTCAATAAATAATAAGATACACATTTCCGCCCGTTCTAACGGGAAGATTAACGTTCAGCTCATTCTTGAAAAGATGGGCGGTGGCGGACACTTTGACTCTGCGGCTGCAGCTATCAGCGGCTCGGATATGAAGAGCGTTCTTTATCGACTTAAGGATGCTATCGATGCATATTTTGCAGAGGAGTAAGTTATTTTAAAGATTTTTTAAGTTTTATACCGTATAATATATAAGTTAGGAGTTGATATCACAATGAAGGTAATGTTGACACAGGACGTTAAAGGTCAAGGCAAAAAGGACCAGATAATTGAGGTTTCAGACGGATACGCAAGAAACTTTCTCCTGCCCAAAAAGCTCGCAATAATTGCGGATGCAAAGGCAGTTAACGAGGCAAAGAATAAAGAAGCCGCAAACCTCCATAAAATCGAGGTTGCAAAGGCAGAGGCAAAGGAAATTGCCGATAAGCTCTCAAAAATTACAGTTGTTGTATTGGCGGGCGGAGGAACAGAACGTCTTTACGGCACAGTAACAAGCAAGGATATTGCCGAGGCACTCTCAAAGAATCACGGCATCAATATTGATAAAAAGAAGATGATGATGAACGAAAGCATCAAAACCTTTGGTACTTATAAGGTTGAAGTGAAGCTTTACGGTGCAGAGATCACGGGCACGATCACCGTACAGGTTTCTCCTAAATAAAAAGAGGTCATTATGAACGAAGAACTTAACAGAAAGCTTCCCTTTTCGCTGATTGCGGAGCAGTCGCTCCTCGGCTCGATACTCATCGACCCCGCATCAATCAACGAAATAGCGGATATAATTAAACCCGATGATTTTTATATAACCGAGCACAAGCAAATATATCTTGCGGCAACAGAGCTCTTTATGACCAACCGCGAAATTGACGTGGTTACTCTTATAGATACGCTTGTTCACAAGGGAATCTACAGTAAAAGCGGAGGCGAGGACTATATCAGAACTCTTGCCGATGTTGTTCCAACTGCCCTTAACGTTAAGGACTATGCCAAAATCGTTAAAGAGAAAAGTGCACTCCGACAGCTCATCGAGGCGTGCGGAGAAATAAATGAAACTGCTTTTTCAGAGCAGGAATCCGCTTCGGGCATCATCGAGCTTGCAGAGAGCAAGATTTTCGCAATTGCCCAAGGCAGGGATACAAAGAATTTCAGACATATCCGTGACGTTCTCGGCTCAGTGTATAACACCTTGCACGAGCTCACGGTAAATCCCGAAGCGGCAAGCGGAACCCCCACCGGCTTTTCGGGACTTGACAGAGTGCTTGTAGGTATGGGTAGCTCCGACCTCATTCTCGTCGGTGCACGTCCCGGTATGGGTAAAACCTCATTCGCACTCAATATTGCGACAAACGTTGCTCAAAGCACAAGAAAAAAGGTCTGCGTATTCTCACTTGAAATGAGTGCAGAGCAGCTCGTTACACGTATTCTTTCAAGTGAAGCACTTGTTGACAGCCACGAGCTTCGTTCAGGTAAGCTTTCTGGGGATTCTTGGGAGAAGATTGCAGATGCAAGCTCGCGTCTTGCAGGTTGCGATATACTCATTGATGACACGTCAGGTCTCACAGTTACAGAAATGAAGGCAAAGCTCCGCAGAGTAGATAACCTTGGACTTGTTATAGTCGATTACCTTCAGCTTATGCAGAGTGACAGAAGAATCGACAACCGCGTTCAAGAGGTTGCCGAGATCTCACGTTCCCTCAAAATTATGGCAAAGGAGCTCTCCGTTCCAATCATCTGCTGTGCACAGCTCAGCCGTGGACCTGAGTCCAGAACGGATAAAAAGCCGATGCTCTCCGACCTTCGTGACTCCGGTGCCATCGAGCAGGACGCAGACGTTGTAATGTTCCTTTACAGAAATGAATACTATAAAACCGATGCGACACCCGGTGAAAACAACACAGCCAACATCGCAGAGGTCATCATCGCAAAGAACCGTCACGGCTCAACGGGAACAGTAAAGATGGGCTGGATCGGTCAGTACACCAAATTCCGCACAATAGCTGATAATCTTCAGGAGTAATACAGGAGGGGGAAATGAAAAACAAAAGTAAAATTTCATATGTTTCCCCCCACATTCTTTCAGATCTGCCCAAGGATACACCGATTTTACTTGCGTATTCGGGTGGGGCGGATTCAAGTGCATTGCTTCATCTTTTGAATGAAGATGCAAAATTAAACGGCTTTTCTCTCCATGCGGCTCATTTCAATCACCAAATAAGAGGAGAGGAAGCAGATCGCGATGCAGAGTTTTGCAGAGCGACCTGCCAAAAGCTCGACATTCCCTTTCACCTTGGCATAAAGAATATTCCCGCCCTTGCCAAAGCAAACGGAAACAGCATCGAGCAAGAGGCGAGAATGCAACGATATGCATTTTTCGAGAAAATTATGCGTGAGAACGGTATTCCGATTCTCGTCACAGCACATCACTCTGAGGACCAAATCGAAAGCATAATGCTCCATATCCTTCGCGGAAGCGGAATTGCAGGGCTTTGCGGAATTGTTCCCTGCCGTGACTTTGCAAACGGTCTTTTCCTGGTTCGTCCAATATTATCTGCCGAGAAGGAGGACGTTTTGTCCTACTGTACAGAGAATAATATCGCTTTTGTAACAGACAGCACCAATTCCGATACGGGATATGCACGTAATTTTATCCGTGCAGAGCTGACTCCGAGAATGCGGGAGCTTCAGCCAAACCTTTCAGATGTTTTTGAAAGACTTTCTTCAAGTGCCGTTGAAGCGAATGAATTTATCACAGACTCAGCACTGAATTTTTTGAAAAACGAGGATAAAAACAGCATTTCCCTCTTAAGCTTTAATGAGCTTCATCCCGCCCTTAAATCCCGTGTCACAGCACTCGCTTTTGAGGAGTATTCGGGCGGCATATCACTTGAAAGAACTCATCTTTCAAGTATAATCGAGCTTTGCCGCAAAGCAGAGCCACACTCATCAATCTCTCTTCCGGACAAAATAGCGGCTAAAATCGAAAACAACCGTCTTATCCTTGTACCTGAGCAGAGAAAAAACGATGCAAAGGATTTTACTGTTCCGTTCACCGTCGGAAAAACCGTCCTTGAAAACGGTACAGTGATTAATGTTGAAAAAAATCCCAAAGAAGATTTGCAGAATTTCGACGTTCTTCTTGATATAAGCTGTGATATTATTAATGATAGCACGCATTTTCGTTCAAGAACGGAGGGCGACGTGATCTTCCTTTGCAATATGCATAAAAATATCAAAAAGCTGATCAGCGAGAAAAAAATCCCTCTCGACCTGAGAAAAAAGCTCCCACTCCTTGTAAACGGAACGGAAGTGCTTTGGGTTCCCACGGTCGCCGTATGCGATGCTATTAAAAAGAGTAATATTTCACAAGGCACGGATTTTTATCGCATATCAATTAAATTTGAAAACTAATAACTAACATATAATCGGAGGTTTTTAATGAAAAAAGGCAATTTAAAAGTAATTATCTTCTATATCGTCCTGATTGCCATCATCTTTGTTGCGGTATTCGCAATGCTCGGATCCCCCTCGGGCAAGGATGAGGTAATGTTCAGCGATATTGTAAACTATTTTGAAGAGGACAGAGTAAAAAGCTTTGAAATATCGAACGATAACGTTATCACACTTGTTATTTATAAGAGTGATAAGGTTGGTGTTCTCGAGCCAAATGATGTTGTTTTTGCTGAAACCGAAAATGTCAGCTATAAGCTCCGTGACATCGAAATTTTCATAAATACGTTTGAAAATAACGGTTACAAGAATAACGAGAACCTTGGTCCCTATAACTATGAACCCCTTGAAGAGTACCCCTGGTGGCTATCCCTTCTTCCCAATGCGCTTCTCATCATTGTTATGATATTCCTTGGAGTATATATGACAAAGCAGATGAATAAGAGTGCGGGCGGTATGATGAGCTTCGGTAAGGCAAAGGCACACGTTCCCACCAATGACAAGAATAAAGTAACATTTGCTGACGTAGCAGGTGCTGAAGAAGAAAAAGAAGAACTTGTTGAAATTGTTGAGTTCCTTAAGGATCCCCAAAAATTTGCCGCACTCGGTGCAAAAATCCCCCACGGTGTTCTTCTTGTGGGCCCTCCAGGTACGGGTAAAACTCTCCTTGCAAAAGCAGTTGCAGGTGAAGCAGGGGTTCCCTTCTTCTCAATGAGTGGCTCTGACTTTGTTGAAATGTACGTCGGCGTTGGTGCTTCACGTGTAAGAGATTTGTTTGAAACAGCAAGAAAAGCTCCCGCAGCAATCATTTTCATCGACGAAATCGATGCAGTCGGACGTCACCGCGGTGCAGGTCTTGGCGGTGGACACGATGAAAGAGAGCAGACTCTTAACCAATTGCTTGTTGAAATGGACGGATTTGGCTCACACGAGGGCATAATCATTATGGCAGCAACAAACCGTGCAGATATTCTTGACCCCGCACTTCTTCGTCCGGGCCGCTTTGACCGTCAGGT
>JAZNWX010000074.1:0-2694 GCA_045593575.1 Eubacteriales bacterium
TAACGGGCATATGTTCCCTACCAAGAGCTTTGATAATGAGGAGCACAGACTTGAGCACGCACTTCGTCACGCAAGAGTAATAAATGACGTTGCGGCAAATCCCGACATCTGCGGCAGCTTCGCCTGGTGTATGGCTGATTACAATACTCATAAGGATTTTGGCAGCGGTGACAGAATTTGCTATCACGGTGTAACCGATATGTTCAGAAATAACAAGCTCGCTGCAGCTGTTTATAGATCACAAGCCGATATTGACTGTATTCTTGAGGTTTCATCGTCAATGGATATCGGTGAGCATCCCGCATCCGTAAAGGGCAAGGTTTGGATATTTACCAATGCTGACAGCGTAAAAATGTATAAAAACGATAAGTTTATCAAGGAGTATTTCCCGCACAACGAATATTTTTCTTCTATGGCGAAGTCACCAATTCTGATTGATGATTACATTGGTGATATTCTTGAATCAGAAGAGAAAATGCCACCCAAAAAGGCAAAATACGTTGCAAAAGCACTGAATTATATAGGCCTTAACGGGTACACTACCATAACTCCCACTCTTGCAAAAATGGCTCTTAAATGTATGATAATATACAGAATGAGTATCAATCAAATTGTTGACTTATATACAAAATACGTTGGAGATTGGGGTGGACAAAGCACAGTCTATCGCTTTGATGCAATTAAAAACGGAAAAATTGTAAAAAGTGTTACAAAAACTCCGATGTCTAAGATGCATCTGGAAATTGAGGTTTCTTCAAATACACTTACCGAAAACAATTCTTACGATATGGCAGTCATCAGAATATCTGCACTTGATGAAAACGGTAACCTGCTCCCCTATTGCAACGAAGCAATAAAAGTATCAGTTGATGGACCACTACAAATTGTTGGGCCCGACTTGATTTCGCTTCGCGGCGGAATGACGGGTGTATACGTTAAAACTATGGGAGAAAAAGGTGGTGCGAAGGTTATCATTTCTTGTCCACGGGTTGAAGATAGAATTATCGACTTTAAAATTAACTAAAATAAGAAAAATGCTCCCTTTGGGGAGCATTTTTTACTTTATTTTCTTTCCGTCAGAGAATGCGTGGCCTGCGACCTCGCCAAGTGTCCAGTAAACGTGAGTGGAGCTGTCATAACAAATCGGATTGAGCTTTTTAGCATCAATCTGTCCCTTTTCGTTAAGAATCTCTTCCTTCGCACTTATGTTCACAATTTCACCGATGCAGATTCCGTCCTCGTTGAATTTGATGAGATTACATTCAACCGTCATAGGAAGCTCTGCAATAATTGGAGCATTAACGAAATTGCTCTTTACGTGGTGGAAGCCGGCACGTGCAAATTTATCGGGTACGTCATTTGCCGAAACTATGCCAACATAGTCACATTCCGCAACTGTTTCAGCAGTTGCAAAGCTGACAGTAAAAGCACCTGTTTTCTTTATATTTTCCGTTGTTTTATGCTCGTGAGCAAGACAAACCATAACCTGATTAGTATCATAAATTCCACCCCAAGCAGCATTCATAGCATCGGGCTCGCCATTTTCATCATAAGTGCCGATGATAAGCACAGGCATGGGATAAAGCCAGGTTTTAGATCCAAAATTTTTTCTCATTTGTTTTCCTCCGTTTCATTTATTGAAACAATTATATCACTTCCAAGCAAAAATTGCAATACCGATTGATTTTTATTTGAAATTATGATACAATGACTCAGAGGTGATCAAATGAAAAGGCAGGAGTTTGCTTCATATATCGAAGATTTCTACTCAATAAAATACGATTGTCCATTTGAGGACGATCTTGATACCTGGGTTTTCCGTCATTCCGACAACAAAAAGTGGTTTGCACTACTTATGACCATAAAAAAGAGGAGACTTGGAATTGACAGCGATGAATTGATAGACGTTGTCAATTTAAAATGTGCCCCTGAAATTATGGACGATCTTTGGCAGGAGGGCGGCATATTCCCTGCCTATCATATGAACAAAAAGCATTGGTTGACTTTAGCTCTTGACGGATCGTGCAATGATGATACGGTTAAGTGGATAACGAAAATAAGCTATGATCTGACAAAAAGAAAAATAAAGAAAAGCAGATGAACTTTCCTCATCTGCTTTTTTATTTATTAACAAAATAGAAATTTTTGTCAACAGTTGTTGAGATTTATTGAAAAATAAATGAATATGTTGTAGAATTGTGTCGTAATATTTCGGGAGGAAAGCATCATGACATACATACTTTATAATCCTCATTGGGGAAGTCACCTAACTGCAGAAAAAATAGAAGCAATAAATTCAGATAACAGCTTTGAATTTAAAACCGTCGATTTTACTAAAATTGAAGATTATAGTTCCTTTTTATCACCAATGACCGATGATGACACTCTCATCATTTGCGGCGGTGACGGTACTTTAAATAAATTTGTGAACCTTACAAATGGCATAGATATTATTCCCGATATTCTCTACTATCCCGTGGGAAGCGGTAATGACTTTGCTCACGATCTTAATCACAGCAAAAACGACAAACCGTTTCGCGTGAAGCATCTTTTGAAAAATTTACCAAGTGTTGAGGTTAAAGGAAAAACTTATTACTTTTTGAACAACGTTGGATTCGGAATCGACGGTTATTGCTGCGAGCAGGCGGATATAAAAAAGAGTAAAAAGGAAAGATCTGTAAACTACACCACAAT
>JAZNWX010000075.1:0-4632 GCA_045593575.1 Eubacteriales bacterium
CTCATCTCAAATTTTGTGCTTGGAAGATTTAAGGAACTTGTGTAATCCTTTGCCATAATATATCTCCTTTAAATTAATATCAAAATATAAAAAACGTCCCAATGGCAAAAGCCATTGAGACGGAAGTTACCGCGGTACCACTCAATTTGCACGCAGAAGCGTGCCACTCAATCCCTTTAACGCAGGGATACGGACTGCTTAAGGTTATTTTCGGCAGTCGGCTCAAAAGTGATCTGTGCTTCCCTACTCGCTATGTGCTTTCACCAACCGCACACTCTCTGATAAGCCCTTCAAGAAACACCGTCTTTATCATAGCCACATATATTACCAATATAAATATTAACACAAAAATACTTTTTTGTCAATATTTTTATAACATTATTATAAATATTAATTTTTTCGCGATCAATATAAGCACCACCGCAACGGTTGGGCTAAGCATTTTTTATTGTGTAATTGGTAAATCATCCCTGTCATAAAAACCAAGAGTCCCGTTTTCGTATGCCTCGATATCCTCGTCAACGAGAACGATTATACAGTTAGGCAAAATGTAAAATCCCAAACTTTTTCAACATTTATATAGCCGAGTCCCCATTGATCATCAGAATAGTATTCATCATTGGCGGATTCTTGTCCAATTCTAAAATATAAGCAATGACAATATACCCGCTTAACTCCGGGTGTAGCAGCAATTTGCTCCATTATTATAGGTAAACTTTCTATGCTATCATTGTTAATTGCTACATCAAAAAAATACTCATCATACATTGAATGATCATATAAAATGCTGATGCTTCGAATTATATTGCACCCAACGCGACTGTTTATATATTCTACTACTCTTGGAAGTTCATCTCTCGGATTTGACGGAGCTGTTAGTTTTGGAATTACTCTTCCATCAAAACAAATCCACAAACGGCCCTCACACATTTCTCTCCCGTTAATATCTATGTGTTCGGTCCCCAACTTTATTTCTTGGCACGGTTCAAAGTCATATTTATCGCAAACATCTATAAAAGCTGTAATTTCAGCATTATAGTTTACCGAGATATCTTCTAAGTCTGATTTTTCAAGAATAGAGTATTGGTATGCCTGCTTTAAGGTGAAGAAATAGCCATATTTGTATGCGTAAAGGCAATTTGAGTCGTAGTAATTTATAGATGCCATAAATGGATCCTTGTAAACGCTTTCTTTTGGATCATGCCATTCCGCATCAAGCATAACGATTCTCGCACCGTTATAAGTCCCTCCGTCGTAGTCGACAATTACATCCTCGGGATTTTTATCTTTAATTCCGAATTGACGAAGATATGCCCTTTTCATTCTTGTATCTTCATCCTCCCATACACACCCCGAAAGCAGCGGACAAAGGATGCAAAGCACAAGTAACAAGCTGATAAGTTTTTTCATAACATATTCCCTTTCTTGTATGAATGTGAGATATTTTGCCTCTTCATACGTATATACGAAAAAAAACGTGATTTTTTTCGTATTATTTCATTTATTTACAATTTGTTTTAAACTTAGTGCAAAAAATAAAAAATGCAGAGTCAGGCTAAAAAGCCCAACTCTGCGTTGCTTGTGCCTATCCGGATACATTTTGTGTCCGTTTACCTATTGACAGCACAAATGACAGGTAGTCAATACGTTATATATATTTATCTGCAAAAAGACGCAATCTGCCCTTTTTTGTTGCTTGCGAGAGGTCGCGAACAATGAATTTTCCGTATCCGCGGGCGGAGATTATATCATTCTTCTCCACTCTGCTATCGGATTTTGATGCGGTCTCATAGTTGAATTCGACAAATCCGCCCTTTATAAGATTCTGTGCTTTTTCTCGCGAGAGGTTGAAAAGAGATGCCACAACGCAATCGAGTCGCTCGCTTGCAACCGTATCCGAAAAGCTCTGATATTTCTGCATCGATTCCATATTTTTATCGATCTTAATCTTTTCAAGCTTTACCTTATCGTTACCGATTGACGAAAGCTCAAAAAGAAGAAAATCAACGACCTCGCAAGAGCAAAAAACTATTGCCGAATTATCGTCCGTGACGCAAATATCTCCCAGCTTTTCCCTCTCTATTCCAAGGGAGAGAATGCTTCCGAGGTAATCCCTGTGAGTGAGCTTGCGAAAACCGCTTCCGCTTATCTTAAGAGCAGCAATCGCTTCGTCAAGGTCGCTCTCGATCATATCAAAAACACTGTTATCATCGGCAGAAAAGGAGATGTATTCAGGCAAAAGAAAGATTTGCTTTCTCTGGGCAGCAAAATAGCCACCGAAAAAGCAAATCCTGTCTTTATTTCCTTTTGCCTCAAAATACTTCTCTGCCTTATAGCCCTCACTTGGCGTCATAAACGAGGAGTGGCACACCACACCCCCGTTTGCCCTTTTTTCAAGGTCGTCAAGTCTGGCATAGAAGAGCTTTTGCTCTTTTCCATCTGCAGCAGACAAATTATTCATAGGAATTAATCTTCAAAGGTTTCTTCGGTTTCTTCGATCTCTTCTGCTTCTTCTTCAGCGGCAGTATCTTCAAGATCCTGAACACCAACGTTTCTGGGAGCAAAAACAAGAGTTGTTTTTGTAACACTCTTCATATCTCCGCCGAGAACGTGAACAGCACCCATAAGGAAGTCGATAAGACGAATAGCACTCATTCTGTCAAGAGATTCGATATTGAGAACTACTGTGCTTCCTGATGAAAGATAATCAGCAATTGCGGGACCGTCTGCGTTGCTCTTGGGCTTAACTACCTTAAGAGAAACGGGAGCTGCTCCTGAACCGAGTGTCAAGCCGTCTTTACCCTTTTCACCGTATGTAGTAACGTCATCGTCCTCACCGTAAATATCATCTTCGTCGCGATAATATTTATCGTAGTCATTATTGTCTTTTTTACCAAACAAGGATGAGAAATTTTTCATTTGCTTTTTCCAACTTTCTTTTTATTTCATTTTTTATCAAACATTCTTCTGCCAATTCTGACCACGGTTGCACCTGCCTGTGCTGCAGGGACAAAGCTATCGCTCATTCCCATAGACAATATTAGCCCACATATATTATGACCTTTTTTTTGCAAAATGTCAAGTACTAATTTATAAGTTTCGCAAAAATATTTCAAATATTCGCTATTTTTTTCGCATTTTTTACCCATAGTCATAAATCCGCGAACATTTATGCAATCAAATTGAGAAATTTCATCTAAAAATGCTTCCAGATTCTCGGGAAGGACACCTCCCTTATTCTCCTCTTTTGCGGAATTTATCTCGACAAGGACGTCCATTACAATTCCCTTTTTGCGTGCTTCTTTGTCTATCTCCCTTGCAAGCTCAATTCTGTCAAGCGAGCATATCATATCGACCTTATCGATAATATACTTTACCTTGTTGGTCTGAAGTGAGCCGATAAAGTGGATCTCAACTCCGAGCTTCTTTAAGTCGTCATATCTTGAAAGAAATTGCCGGACTCTGTTTTCGCCCACCGCTTTAACCTTATGGTGCGTGACGAGGTATTCAATCTCCAAAATATCGGCACTCTTTATTGCCACCGAGATTTCGGGGATATTCTCGCAGGACTCCTTAAGCTCCTGCAAGATGGATTCATAGTTTCTGTCAATGTATGAATAATCCATATTGCACCTACTTTTTAAGAATCTTACCGTCAAACATTCCGTCGGGCTCAAGAATTATCAGATCGTTCAAATTCAGGTATTCCTGATAGTTTTCCTTGCTCTTATCGAATTTTTCAACTATGTAATATCCGTTACCCATAGTGATTTCATCAACCCTGCGGAAATGAACGACACTTGCGTTAAGAATATAGACACCCGTTATCTCATTACCCGCTTCATCCTTGACAGTTACAAGTGCTTCTATCGGAACACGGTATCCCTCAATGGATGAAATGTCGAGCTTAAAGCTCTGATAACGTGAATAATCAAAGCCCTCCGGCATCGTCGGGCAGGAGAAAAGGAGAACACAGCTTCCGTTTTTTATCTCGCCGATCTGCTCAAGTGTTACCTTAAGCTCCCTTTCCTTGGTGTCAAAAAGTGTTACCGTATACTCATTGTCAACCTCAAGAAGTAATGCGGTCGCCTCATCGCACACCGTTGCGATGGTCCAGGTGCTGTCATATACGAATTTACAGGTTGCTGATGTGCTTATTCTCGGATTCTCTTTAGTGCTGCTTACAAGCTCCGAAAGAGATTCGGGAGTCAGTGACGCGAGCTTTTCGGGAGTGAGAATATTCTCATATCCGTCGCAGGAATGGTAAAAATATCCGCCCTTGTCGGCATAAATCGACTCCTTATTACCTCTGAACGATGAATAGAGTATCTCAAGCTCGGATTTAAGCCATTCGATCTCAGTATTGTAGTTTTTTACCTCTCCGCGATATATTCTCATTTTGTTAAGGCAGACCGTCAGCTCTCTCTCAAGTGCCGCCACCTTATAATTCTCATTATTTGAAACAGCGAGCATTATTGAGGTATAAATCTTGTCTATTTCAGCATTCAGCTTCTCTATGTCAACGATGGAAACAAGTCCCCTGACGTTACTGCGTTCAAGAATATCAATCTTTTCTTTTATACCGTGAATTCTCGCGTTTGTGTCCTTGCCCGTGCTGTCGGAATATACATC
>JAZNWX010000076.1:0-5616 GCA_045593575.1 Eubacteriales bacterium
CAGTGTTGATGCTCAGGACATCTATGATGCACTTAACGTATCTTGTGATCACGTATATACTGATTGTCTTGACACAAAGTGTGACATTTGTGGAGCTGAAAGAGTTGCAGGTAAGCACCAGTTCTTGACATACGTTTACAACAACGATGCTAAGTGTGAAACCAACGGTACAGAAACAGCAACATGTACATACTGTGGAGCTAAGTCAACAAGAGAAGCAGACGGTACTGCACTTGATCACGAGTGGACAGAAGCAAGTTGTTCAGCACCCAAGACATGTAAGCTTTGCGGAGCAACTGAGGGTGAAACATTACCTCATACATTCGGTGATTGGGTTGTTACTGTTGAGCCTACACACGACGCACAGGGCTTCAGGGAACGTAGATGTTCAGTATGTAATTTCTTGGAAACAGAGGCAATACCCAAGCTTGAGGGTATGTCACCCAGCACAATCACAGCCATCGTTGTTGGTGGTATCGTAGTTGTTGCAGGAATTGGCGGTGCAACGTTCTTCTTTATGAAAAAGAAAAAAATGACTGAAGCAATCAATGCAAACAAGAAATAATTTATTAAATAAATAATAAATACCTTAGCCCACCACTTTTATCAAGTGGTGGGTTTTTTTAGACAATTGTTACTTGACAAAAATCGACGATTGTGATATAATTTATTGATATGTAGTTTGCGGATTTTTGCGTAATTATATTGCAATATTTTGTGAGCTTCAGTTAATAAATCGTTTTTACGATTGACTATATCATATTGGTACATTACGTACCCGGAAAGGAATAATGTTATGAATTTCAAAAAAATTCTTGTCCTTGTTTTGACATTTGCAATGCTTATGGGAACATTTGCTCCCGCACTCGGCATTTTTGCAGAAGAGATTAACAATGACATTTACGAGAACGAGTCAGACAGAGACCTTGTTTACGTTTCTATCGGTGACTCTATGACAAATGGCTACGGTATGGATGGCTATGACGGTGAAAGCGGTGTAGTAAACTATGCCAATAACACATATGCCAACCAATTTGCAGCTTGGCTCGCAGGTTATTCCGGCTCAATTTTGGATGACCAGGTTATTTTTGAAGGTGCAAACGGAGTTGTTGATCACAGACAGCTTGCTATGTCCGGCTTGCGTGCAGAGGACTTGCATTGGATTTTAACCTTGGATTATGAAAATGAAGAGCTTTTGCAGACTATTTATAATAAATGGGGTGCAGATTGGACGAACGAGGTAAAGGATCTTTGGTTTGGTGAGTGGGGATTTATCAACGGGGACTACCGTACTTGGTCAGACTTCTGTGACTGGGACTACCGTTATGCTGATGCGGCTGCAAAAATTCTTGCAACCTATAACGGTAATGCAGGCAACAGTCAGTATTTCCAGTCATCATTCGCAAGTAATGACGCTATTCAGAACGCAATCAACGGTATTGCTGATACAAACAAATATAACAATGAAAACGGAAGATACTTCCCCAGAAATAAGGCTGAAGCAGACCTTATCGGCGGTTACAAGTATTTGCAGATTGCCACAGAATTCTATCAGCAGTCCGTAAAGGATGCTGACGTTATTACATTGGCACTCGGTAACACTAACTTCGGTACATATATGCTTACCGAGATTATGGAAGTTGCCATGAATAACAATTTTGACCGTTTCAGCAACAGATATGACATTGAGGATGTATTCAATCTTGCAAATATGGATCCTGAGCTTGAAGCACAGGTTCGTGATTTGATTGAACAGTGTAATGAAATCATCGATAAAGCATTTGCAACACTTTCAGAGGGTAATCCTGAAAAGGCGGCGGCTCTCAGAAACGTTATTGTTTATTGCATCGCAAGCTATGCAGTTAACTACATCGGTTCAGTCAAGACAATTCTTGATCTCAACCCCGATGTTGAAATTATTCAGATAGCTCTTATGAACGCATATGCAGACGAGTCTGAAAGCATCGAAGGCATTACTCTTGGTGATATGGTGGATATTCTTTATTCTCCCATCAACCAGTTTATCGCTGCTGTTCCTGTAGCCCTCCGAGCAAATGAGGATTACAGAGATGCAAAATTCTACTATGCTGAAGCAGAATCTGTTGAATGTCTTGTAAGTACATTCGGTGATGATTTCTATACAGATGACAACGGTTATGTTGCATATCCCGGTCTTTTGAACGGTACAGAGGAATATACAGCAAATGCTAACTCCGTTGTAAGAGATCGTTTCGTTGCAAATATCGTAAGAGGTCAGACATTTGATATGCTTGCATCATTCGGTGTGCTTGATACAATCACAGTTGATCAGATCGCGGCTTATGATCTTATGACTCCCGTTGAAAAAGCAGCATTTGCAGCAAGATATCCCGACATTGCAAAGTCAATCGCTTTGTATCTTGCATTTGAAAATGCTACAATCAAGGCAGGTAAGGGAACAGTTACTATGGAATCTCTTGCAGCACTTAACGGAATGAACGTTGGTACTTTCTCCGGTGCTATGTCACAATTCAATGCAAACGTAGGAGAAGCAGGTAAGGCATACGTAAAAGAAGCTGCAATCGTTGTTGCAGCAGCTTCTAACGGTCAGATTACGCCTGACGTGGTTACTATCTTGGCTGAGGGTGGCGAGCAGGCTATTTATGACTATATCGCAAGCAGAAGTAACGGTCAGTTGACACCTGACGTGGTAAAGGCTCTTTATGAGGCTGAGGATCACAATGCATTTATTTTTAACTTTATCGCAAATCAGTCAAACGGTATGCTTGATGCAACAGCAGTCAGCAATTTGTATACTGCTGTAATGGCACAACCCGATGATGAAGCGAAAAGAACTGTAATTTATAATACACTTGCCGTAATGGCAAACAATGCTCTTCTTGATGCGGAAATTATCAAGAACTTGTATCTTGCACCCAATCACGAAGCAGCTATTGATTCTTATATTACAGGTATTGTAAAAGTACAGGTTGCACAAAATCCTGCGGTTGGAGCCATTATCGCTGACGGAGTACACGCAAGCTTTGAAGAAATTTTGGCTTGCACAGAGTCAGATGCATACCATCCCAGATGTGCGGCTGTGAAAGCAGCATACACAAATGCACTTACAAATGCAATGAACAATTACAAGGGCTTGATGCTTACAGTGGTTAACGGTGTTGATCAGCTTTGGGAAGCAGCTCACAGTGTAGATTCATTGAAGGGTGTAATTTCAAACGTATCAAGCTTGAAATATGCACTTGAATCAGCGAATAATCTTTGCTATCTCTTGGCTATTCCCGATACACTTAGTAATGCAATGACTGCAGATTCAACTGTTTCCGGTATTCTTTGTATGAATGCACGTGTACAGATCGGCACCGGCATAGGCGGACATCCGTCACAGGGCGGACACGATTCAGTATATGCGGCAGTGAAGGATTGCTATGAGAACGATTGGACATCAGAAAAGCAGACAATCAAGAACGCATATGAGCTAGTACTTGAATACTATGACGAAGCATATGCAGCAGGATATGGATATGCCGACGAGAATGGATATATAGATATATCAGTAGAAGCAATAGACAAAGCAATCGATGCAATAGAAGTAGCGATTGACGAAGTAAACGGCGGCTTGCTTGGAACAACAGATGAACTCACAGCAAAGCTTGTAGCAGAGCTTGAGGCAACAAAAGAAACACTTGAAGAGCTTCGCAACGTACTTGCAACAGACAGTGCAAAGGACGTAGAAGGACTTGTAGCAGCAGTATTTGCACTTGAGGATGATCTTTACAGACATCTTACAAACGTATATGATATTCTTGCACAGGCAGGAATAGACGTAAACCAGCTTGTAATACTTCCTGCAATTAACGAAGCAATCAGAGTAATCAATGAAGAAGTAATACCTGCAGTAGTAGCAGCAGCAGAGGCATTTGCAGAAGCAGTAGTAGAATACGTAAAGGGACAGCTTGAAGCATTCTACAGTGAAGTACTTGGCATAGCGAAGGAAGTATACGATCAGATGATCGAAGCACTTGTAAGACTTCAGCTTTATGCACAGGAAAAGATAGAGAATGCAATCAAGCCGATAATCAATGCATACTGTGAGCTTGTAGAAACACTTACAGAGATCTACGGATCAGTAGAGGAAGCAGTAAGAGTAGCAGGTAAGGTATATGGCTATCTTGCAGAGCTTAATGCAAAGCTTGACGGAGCACTTGCAGGTGCAATGGATAAGGTAGCAGAAATGTTCGTAAGATTCTATGAAGTATACGGAAACGTAGAAGATGCACTTAATGCATTGAATGAATTACTTATGAACGTTGTAAATAACGTAGACGGAGCAATAGATAAAGTAATTGCAGCATACAATGCACTTGTAGAGAAGCTTGTTGAGATCTACGGAACAGTAGAAGAAGCGCTCAATAAGGCAAACGAGATCTATAATGACATAAAGAATACAGTTGACGGAGCAATAGCAGATGCACTTGAGATTTACAACACAATTCTTAATGTAATTACAAATGCATACGGAACAGTAGAAAATGCAATAATCGTAGCAGGACAGATCTTCTCATACGCATATGACTTTGTAAAGGAAAACCTTACAGAGGAAGAGCTTAAG
Source organism: Eubacteriales bacterium (assembly GCA_045593575.1). Lineage (GTDB taxonomy): Bacteria > Bacillota > Clostridia > Oscillospirales > CAG-272 > RGIG4608. The sequence continues at coordinate 4,610 of JAZNWX010000076.1, forward strand.
GAACTTTACGATGATATCGTAGGAATCATAAGTGAAGTATACGGAACAGCAGAGGACGTATATGAAGTAGCAACACAGATTTATGCATACCTTGTACGCAAGGTAGTAGGAGCATTTGAAGGCAACTATCACCTTACAGCAGACTCAATGTACGTATCACTCGGAAACGCAGTATACGGCGAAGAGCTTGCAGGAATGCTTAATCTTGGTAATAAGTACTACAACTACGGACTTAACGGAAACTATCTTGATAAGATAGATGAAGCAGACCTTATCACAGTAAGATTTGATAACGGTGAAACAATCGCAATCGTAATGAGCAATATTCAGGGTACAGCAAACCTTGACTGGAATAAGTACCTTGATGCAGAAGGCCAGGCAGCCCTTGAAGAATTGATCGAGTCACTTAAGGCAGAGATCGTAGCAAGTGGAATGGCAATAGAGTTCATTAATGCAGTAACAGGTTCATTCAATCTTCCTAATGTACCCACAACAGGAGAAGAGCTTGCAGAGATCGCAGGTAGAGCAGTTGAAGGACTTATCTACAGCTATGCAGAATTCATATCCAGAATTGAAGTAACACTTGATAACGTATATACAACAGCACCCGAAGCAACAGTAGTAATCACAGGCATACAGAATCCTGTTGCAGGAATTGATCTTGGCGAATACACAAAGGTAATGGATGCAGTAATGATGGGCTTCAATTCACAGCTTATCGCGATCGCACTTGCAAACGATAATACAATCTTCGTTGACAGTGTTGATGCTCAAGACATCTATGATGCACTTAACGTAACTTGTGATCACGTATATACTGATTGTCTTGACACAAAGTGTGACATTTGTGGAGCTGTAAGAGTTGCAGGTAAGCACCAGTTCTTGACATACGTTTACAACAACGATGCTAAGTGTGAAACCAACGGTACAGAAACAGCAACATGTACATACTGTGGAGCTAAGTCAACAAGAGAAGCAGACGGTACTGCACTTGAACACGATTGGAA
>JAZNWX010000077.1:0-2537 GCA_045593575.1 Eubacteriales bacterium
TTCGACGGAAATAACTGTTCAATCAGAGGAATCAATGCAACACAGTCATTGTTCGGAATGCTTAAGGATGTTACATCAAGAATTTGAGCACATACGGAACAGTAACAACAACCGAAAAGAAGGGTGTTGCAGGCGTGGTATCATATATATCAAGTGCTACAGTAGAAAATGTTACTAACTATGTTAATGTTACGGGTGTACAGCAGGTAGCAGGCATAATTGGATGGCTTGAAAATACTACAGCGGCAACTGTAAATAACTGTGTAAACTACGGAACAATCAAAGCAACAAGCTACCAAATAGGTGGTATTGCAGGCTTTGCAAAGGGCAATATCAGTAACTGTATAAACTTTGGTGATGTGTCAAGCTCAGGTAGTGGATACGTTGGCGGCATTGGCGGTTCAGCAAATGATGCCAAGGGTATACGCTCTAACTGTGTAAACTTCGGTAATATTAGTGGTACGGATTACGTTGGTGGTGCATTTGGTACTATTAACAAGACATCCACTGATTGCTATAGTTACGGTACAGCAAAAACAACCAGTGGAAAGAATGTTGGTGAAGTTGTAGGTAGCGGTGCATCTTATTTGACATACTCAGAATAATTGTTAAGATAAACTTTACATTGAGGTGAATGATTATGAAGATTAAAATGATTGTTCTTTTATTATTGTCAACGTTAATTTTTACTTTTCCTTTGGTAGCTTGCTTTAATGATAATCCAGCTGAAACAAGCACAACAACTCAGCAAGGATCCGATCCAAATCCTGATAATACAGTTAAGGCAAGTGAAAATGTTATAAACGTTTACTTAATTGCAGGACAGTCCAATGCCGTTGGTTACGGTATGGATACGGGAAAGGTTATTGCAAATTCGGATGATAGATTTATCAACGGATTTGATAATGTTTTGTACTACGGAGCACAAGAACGTTGGAACGGAAAGAATCTTTTAAACGGTTTCCAGCCTGTAACACTTGGAATGGGTGTTGCAAGTGACCGTTCCGGTGCAGAGATTGGTATTGCAAGTGCATTGGCAGATAATGGCGAGATGAATGCTATTATCAAATGTGCCTGGGGTGCAACTCATCTTTATCCCGATACAAATTACGAAATTTCATTGACGCAGGGAACTTGGACTTCTCCCACATACATTAAGAACCATAATATCGACATATCTAAGGATACAATGGTCGGAAATATGTATCGCAGATTTGAAACAACAGTTGAAAATGCCATCAGACTTTTAGTTGAAGATGGCTATACCCCCGTTATCAAGGGCGTATGGTGGATGCAGGGTGAAGCAGAAATGTTTACCTTGGGAATGGCATCGGCATACGAGGAATTGTACTCCACTCTCATTGGTGATATGAGGAATACTCTTTCTGATCTTTCAGGTTATGATTGCAGTAGTGTTCCATTTATTTGCGGACTTCCTAAGTGGAATCCCCAGAACAGCGGTGCACCCGCATATCAGGCTATGGTCAGAACTGCAATGATGAACGTATCAGAGGAACTTGACAACGTTGGTTGTATAGATTGTGTACCACTTAATCAGCACGATATGTGGCATTTTGATGCATCAGGACAGAAGTATCTTGGTGAAAATTTCATTGACGGAGTAATGGAATTCCAGAATAATGACGAAAGATACTCTGAAGAAAAGGTAAGCATCGAAAACGAAATAAAGCTTCTTGTTGGTGAAACAGGACTTGAATTCAAAGCAAATCTCACAACTTATACCACTCCCAATAAAAATGAATACGGATTTATCATTGTTCCTACTGCAGATTTGATTAATAATAATATCAATTCACAGTTTATCGAGTCACTTGATGAGCTTAATATAAGCTATGAAAAGATTGGTGCGGAAGTAACAGTTGAAAGAATTGATGATACTTATAGTGACATTTATTTTTCATGCAAGAAGGTGGATATTCCATATGAGGCACTGAATACTTCTTATACTGCTATAGCATATATAAAGAATGAGTACGGAGCATATTCATATTCATCTTGCTGTGTTTCAGACAGTGTAGCAAGACTTGCAAGTGAAGAGCTTTACATGAGTGAAGGCGATAATGAAGCAATTGCTAAGATACTCAATAAAGCTATTAATTTCTTGAACGGTGTTTCCATTGAAAATAGCGAAGATGCAGCAGATTTTGAAATTTTTGCTGAGGATAGCATTTCCGTTCAGCTTTCCGATGCACTCAGTAAGTATAAATTAGAGGTTTCTACATCTCTTGATGCTGATTATTTCTTGAAATACACTTCCAGCGATCCTGACATAGTTACAGTTGATCAAAACGGTGTTCTTACTGCTCACCAGATTGGTAATGCAACCATCCTCGTCGAATGTGCAGGTAAGCAAAAAGAAATTAACGTAAGTGTTGAGTCTTTTGCAATTGACGGAGTAGCTCTTGATGCTGAAATTAATGAAGGAGAATATGTCGGTGACGTAATTATAGCAAATAATGCTAATGTATCTGCTGAAGTAGTGGGTATGATTAAGAATGGCAATCTCTATATTGCAT
>JAZNWX010000078.1:0-1572 GCA_045593575.1 Eubacteriales bacterium
AGCGAGGGTAAACTGCCCGACAAACCCCAATTCATATTGATGTTACTTTTTTAATCTCGGCATTTTTCTCACTTGCTTCTTAGCATAATCCTCGTGCATAAGAACAGAAAATCTCTCCTCTTTTTCGGAATAATACAAAGCAATATACTGATACAAAAGCACATAAGCATCGTTTTGCGATATTTTTCTTATGCTTCGTCCGTCACGTTCCTTGATAAAATCACGAAGTCCAAGGTAAAAATCAAATGGTGATGCTACACCTTCAAGAGCATATTCAAGTGAGGTATCAAATCCCCCTCCCTCGTGGTATCTGTCCATAATGTCGGCTACCTCCTGAAGTAAAGACAGATCCTCAAAGCTCATCCAATTGCTTTTAAGCACTGTATAAGGTGCTTTTTTAGATGCAACATATCCATATTCCTCTGCTCTGTCTCTCAGCTCCGTTCCGTAAAGCAATTTCAAAAATCCGAGCTGAAGCATATCGCAGGCGAAATAACATTCATCAAATGATTTTCTGAAGCTCGCCATATCTTCAAAAGGAAGTCCTGCAATCAAATCAAGGTGAACGTGGATATTGCCAAGCTTCTTTATGCGTGCCGAAGCGGATATAATTTTTTGTGCATCAAGGTGGCGGGATATTGTGTCAAGAGTTTCTTTATTCGTGCTTTGAAGTCCGATTTCAAGTTGAATTTTGCCCTTTGGCATCTTTGCAAAAATCTCAAAGCTTTCCTCGTTCAAAAGGTTGGCACACACCTCAAAATGATAGTTTTTTGTGTATTCATCCGACAAAAGTGCCCGCCAGATTTCATTTGCCCTTTTAATATCGAAATTGAACGTTCTGTCAACAAATTTGATTATTTTAATTTTTGAATCGAGTGTTTCAAATGCACGAAGATCGGTTAAGGTTTGCTCAACACTCTTGGCTCTGACACCACCCGTCACGGATGAAAGACAGTAGGCACATCTATAGGGGCATCCGCGTGAGCTTTCATAATAAAGCATTGTACCACTCTCAAAATCGCCCTCGCGATAGAGGATTCCCTCATCATTCATTACGAAGGGAGAGCCACCGTCAAGAATTCTATCTATACTTTCGCCCGTTTTGATAGCATCGCATATTGTTACAATCGCATCCTCACCCTCGCCGCGAACAATATAATCTATAAAATCAAAATCAAATCTTTCGCAACCAAAAGAAACCTCAGGGCCGCCAAAAACGATTTTAGATTCGGGCAAAAGTGCTTTCAAATCTGCAGCAATATCGAGCATTGAGGCAATATTCCAAATATAACAAGAGAAGCTATACACCTCTGCACGTTCTGCAACAAGATGCGAGAGGACGGTAGAATTCATATCTCTTAAATTGTATTCACAGATAACGACGTCATATTCTGCTTTTTCGAGTGGTGTGCGAAGGCAACGAAGTGCCAGGCACGTATGAGAATATGAACCGTTAAGACCAAATAAAACTACTTTCATTTTTACTCCGTTTATTTATATGTTGGGGTTTGTCGAGCAGTTTATCCTCGCTCGTTGTCATTCTGGAGGGAACCCAGCCGAGATTCTATCGCT
>JAZNWX010000079.1:0-2696 GCA_045593575.1 Eubacteriales bacterium
AGCCCCGAGCTTTTTGCAGAGGGTATTTATAATGGAATACTGCAATATACGGGGCTACTATAACATAATTTGTAATCAATTACACATTTTTAAGAATTCTTCTTCGTCAATAATTGTAATTCCAAGATTTTTTGCTTTAACGAGCTTGCTTCCTGCATCGTCGCCTGCAAGAACGTAGCTTGTTTTACCTGAAACCGAGCCCGAAACCTTCCCGCCTCTGTCCTTTATCATAGAACTTGCCACGTCACGGCTCATCGTGGGCAGTGTTCCTGTCAGCACGAAGGTAAGTCCGTCAAAGCGATTGTCAAGCTGAACGAAGGTGGAGCTTGTGTTAAGACCAAGATTTGTCAGCTTTTTGCAAAGCTCAATATTCTGCTCGTGAGAGAAGAAGTCAACAACACAGTCAGCTGTTATCTCGCCAAAATCCTGAATTTCGCAAAGCTCATCCCTTGTGGCAAGCATAAGTGCGTCAAGTGTTTTATACCTCTTAGCAAGGGCTTGTGCAGCCACCTCACCGATGTTTCTGATACCGAGAGCGAAAATCAGTCTTTCAAGACCGGCACTCTTTGAATTGTTTATTGAATTAATAAGATTTTGGGCACTCTTTTTGCCCATTCTCTCAATTTTGGCTATAGCCTCAACTTCGAGAGTATAAAGATCGGCACAATCCCTAATAAGACCGTTATCAAGCAAGGCACTCACGATCTGAGGGCCAAGACCGTCAATATTCATCGCACCCTTTGAAGCGAAATGCTCAATGCTGCGTGAGAGTTGAGCAGGGCAGGATGAGTTTGTGCAACGGATTGCCGCACCATCATTGTCATCGCGAACAACGGGCTCGCCGCAGGAGGGACAGTGTGTTGGCATAAAGAAATCAATTTCTGTGCCGTCACGTTTGTCTGCGTGTGCACAAAGCACCTCGGGGATAATATCTCCTGCTTTTCTTACGGTAACAGTGTCACCGAGCTTTATATCCCTTTCGCGAATGAAATCAAGATTGTGCAAAGTAGCACGGGAAACACTCGTTCCTGCAAGACGAACAGGCTCAAGGACGGCTGTGGGAGTGAGAACTCCCGTTCTGCCAACGGCAATTGTTATATCAACGAGCTTCGTCTGCTTTTCCTCGGGTGGGAATTTATATGCCACAGCCCATTTCGGAGTATTTGTACCCTCGCCGATTTTGACTCTGTCAGCGAGATTATCGATTTTAATAACCACACCGTCAATGTCATAGGGAAGGTCATCACGCATCGAGCCCAGCTTTTCGATGTGAGCAATTATTTCGTCATAGGACGAAACGCACACTCTGTCGCGAAGAACCGTAAAACCAAGCTCATTGACCGTGTCAAGCGTATTCGTGTGAGAGACGGGAGTCTGCCCATCACCAAATACGTCACCCGACTGAAGATTGAAAATGAAAATATCGAGCTTTCTGTCAGCACAGATCTTCGGATCAAGCTGACGGAGTGAGCCTGCAGCGGCATTTCTTGGGTTGGCAAGGAGCTGCTGTCCGTTTTTTTCTCTTTCCTCGTTCAAGGCATAAAAAACCTTTCTTGGCATATACACCTCGCCGCGAAGACAGAAGGAAAGTGGCTTGTCAATAGACAAGGGAATTGAATTTATTGTCTTGATGTTCTGTGTTACATCCTCTCCAACCGTACCGTCACCGCGGGTTGCACCGTTTGTGAGGATTCCGTTCTCATAGGTAAGAGCAACAGAAAGACCGTCGATTTTGGGCTCAACCGAGAACACGGGACTATCAACAATTCCTGCCATTCTGTCAACAAATTCCTTTATTTCGTCATAATCAAAGACATCGGACAGGGAATTCATCTGGACGGTATGAGTCACCTTTTCAAACTTGTCAAGTGGCTTTCCGCCGACGCGACATGTGGGAGATGTGGGGTCAAAATACTGCGGATTTTCTTCTTCAAGACGGACAAGCTCAGCATAAAGACGGTCATATTCAAAGTCTGAAATTTCTGGATCATCGTAAACGTAATAACGCTTTGCGTGATACGAAATCGTCTGTCTGAGCTCTTTAATTCTTTCAAAAACTTCGTTCATATTTTTCTCCCAATGTAAAATAAATTAATCTTCAAGAAGGAATTTTGTAATTCTCTCCATTGAATCATTGAATTCAACTGTATTAGAGTTAAAGAATTTAACAAGACAGCCCGAAAGTGCGGGAAGATCGGGCGTTGAGTAATCTCTGCCTGCCACGTACTGATCCCAGTTAGCGAGCTTCCAGGTATCTCTTGGTGAATTTCTTGCAATCATTCTCTTGCGGCTGACCTCAATATCGGTTACAACCCAGATAACAACAAGCTCCGCACCGCGTTTTGAGAGCTTTGTTCTGAGATTTTTGATATATTCATTATCCCTCACTTCACGTGTGAAGGGTGCGTTGATAAGAACAAGATCTTCATATTCAAGTGCTTCAAAACCGATGTCAAGAATTGCTTCATACTCATAATTTCTGATGTTCTCCTCGAAGAAATCTGAGGAACGGTTATTCTCCTCACCTGCAACGTGAAATACTCTGTTAGAGAGGGGAATGAGGGCATCTTTATCAAGATAAACGATATGTGGGAGCTTTTTGGCAAGCTGCTGTGAAACAAATGTCTTGCCCGAAGCCGGTGGTGAAGTAACTAATATCATTCTTTTTTTCATTTTGATTTTCTCCTGTTTTATGT
>JAZNWX010000080.1:0-2851 GCA_045593575.1 Eubacteriales bacterium
GCTTTTGTTGTCTTCCTAAGACCGCTTGGCCTCCGACTTCACATTTCTCCTGTGAACATTTCAGTTCATACAACAAATCCCGATCTTCGTGTTAAAATGATGAAGAATAAGAGATCGGGGGAGGTATTGTCATATCTGAAGAAATTTGCAGACGCGGGAATACACATCTGCGCACAGATCGTTCTTTGCAAGGGAATAAATGACGGGACCGAGCTGGACAGATCAATGCAGGATCTGACTGAATATTTTCCTGCACTTCAAAGTGTGTCGATCGTTCCTGCAGGCAAAACCAAATTCAGAGATAATCTTTATCACCTTGACAGCTTTACAAAAGAGGATTGCAGAGAAGTTATAGCACAGGTCGAGCAACTTGCCGAAAAATGCTTTGAAAAATACGGCTCACGTCTTTTCTTCTGTGCTGATGAATTTTATATAAAGGGTGAATTACCTTTGCACGATGACGAGTATTATGAGGGCTATCCTCAAATTGAAAATGGTGTTGGAATGCTTACATCACTGTTAACGGAATTTGGCATTGAAACGGAATATATTGACGAATATCTTGAAAAATATCAGGCACCGAGAAGAGTGTCCGTTGTTACAGGAATGGCAGCAAAGGATCAGATTGCGGATATGTGTGATCGTCTTTGCAAAATCATAGACGGTCTTGAAATCAAGGTGTATCCCATAGTAAATGATTTCTTCGGTCACGAGATAACCGTTTCGGGGCTTTTGACGGGCAAGGATATATATGAGCAGCTCAAGGATAAGGATCTTCTTGATGAGCTCATATTACCTCCAAATGTTCTTCGTTCAGAGGGTGACCTCTTCCTTTGCGGGATGAGTATTGATGAATTAAGCGAAAAGTTAGATGTTAAAGTAGGACTTTCAGGCAATGACGGTGCAGGATTTATCTGTGCTATGCTTGGAATAGAGTAAAGGAGGTATTAATATGGCAAAACCAATTGTTGCAATTGTCGGCAGACCTAACGTTGGCAAGAGCACCCTCTTTAATAAGTTGATCGGCGAACGCCGTTCAATAGTTGAAGATACCCCCGGTGTAACTAGAGACAGAATTTACGGTGAAACCGAATGGTGTGCAAAAAAGCTCGTTGTGATTGATACGGGCGGTATTGAACCAAAAACAAATGATATAATTCTTAAGCAGATGCGTTTTCAAGCGCAGATAGCTATTGATACAGCAGATGTAATTGTGTTTATGTGCGATGTTCGTACAGGACTTACCGCTGATGACAGAGATATTGCCACAATGCTTAAAAAGAGTGGCAAGCCCATCGTTCCTTGTATCAATAAATGCGATAGCGTGGGACACGTGCCCTATGAATTCTATGAATTCTATGAGCTCGGCTTTGAGCGTGATCCTATTGCAGTTTCATCTGTTCACGGAACGGGTTCAGGTGATCTTCTTGATGCAGTTATAGAGGCTCTGCCCGATGACGTTGATTTTGACGATGAAGAGGACGATAGCATCAAGGTTGCGGTAATAGGCAAGCCAAATGCGGGAAAATCCTCAATAATCAATAGATTTATCGGTCAGGAGCGACTCATAGTTTCAAATATTGCGGGAACAACTCGTGATGCAGTTGATACAAAGGTTGAAAACGAATACGGCAAATTTACCTTTATAGATACAGCAGGAATCAGACGTTCCTCCAAGGTTAACGATAAGATAGAAAAATATAGTGTTCTTCGAGCACATATGGCAGTTGAACGTGCCGATGTTTGCTTGATTCTCATTGATGCGAACGAGGGAATTACCGAGCAGGATGAAAAGATCGCAGGTATCGCTCACGAGGCAGGTAAGGCATCCATTGTTATCGTCAATAAATGGGACTCAATTGAAAAGAACAACAGCACGGTCAACGAATTTACAAGAGATATAAACACTTCACTTGCATATATGAGTTATGCTCCAATTCTTTTCGTTTCTGCCAAAACAGGACAAAGAGTAAGAGAGATCTATAAGCATATTCAGTACGTTTATAATCAGACCAATACAAGAGTGCCGACAGGTATGCTTAATGACGTTCTCGGCGAAGCAACAATGAGAGTTCAGCCACCGTCAGATAAGGGCAGACGTCTTAAGATCTACTATATGACTCAGGTGAGTGTTGCTCCGCCTACTTTCGTTATTTTCTGCAATGACGTTGAGCTTTTCCACTTCTCATACAGAAGATACATTGAAAACTGTATCAGAGAGACCTTTGGATTTAAGGGAACCCGCATCCACATAATAATTCGCCAGAAGGGGGATGAGAGCTGATGTTTATAGATAATATACAAATATATATCAAAGCCGGTGATGGCGGAAACGGTGCAATCTCCTTCAGACGTGAGAAATACGTTGCCAAGGGTGGCCCTGACGGTGGAGACGGCGGACACGGCGGTAATATCGTTTTCCGTATTGACGAGGGCTCGAATACATTACTTGCATTCAGATATAAAAGAAAGTTTATTGCCGGTAACGGTGGTAACGGAAAAGGAGCAAAGTTCCACGGTGCAACTGCAGAGGATCTTGTGATACTCGTTCCTCGCGGAACACTTATCAAGGATGCAAATACGGGCAGAATTATTAAAGATATGTCCGATGATGAGGATTTCATCTGCTGCAAGGGCGGACGCGGCGGCTGGGGAAATAAACACTTTGCAACCCCCACACGTCAGGTTCCCAACTTTGCCAAGAACGGTACAAAGGGCGAGGAGAGGGAAGTAATACTCGAGCTTAAGATGCTTGCTGACGTTGGAATTATCGGTTACCCGAGCGTAGGAAAATCATCCATTCTTGCAAGAATAAGCTCTGCAAAGCCCAAAATTGCCGACTATCACTTCA
>JAZNWX010000081.1:0-2288 GCA_045593575.1 Eubacteriales bacterium
GTTCGTCCGCTTTTGTTCTCAATGGCAGGAGGAATAATAAATATTATATTAAACCTTATTTTCGTTCTTCAATTTGGAATGGGTGTTGAGGGCGTTGCAATAGCAACTATAGTTGCACAATTAATCTCGGCAACTCTTGTAATAATATACGTTTCTCGCTTAAAGGATGAATGCCGACTTGATGTTAACAAATTTGAAATAGACGTATCAGTTTTCAAGCAGCTTGTAAAGGTTGGATTGCCTGCAGGAATTCAAGGCTCACTTTTCTCACTCTCAAACCTGATTCTTCAAACGGGATACAATTCCCTTGGTACTGTTATTGTGAATGCAAATGTTGCGGCATTTAACGTAGATGGTTACATATATAATATATTGAACTCATTCTATCATACAACTCTCACATTCTGCTCTCAGAATTTCGGAGCAAAGAGATTTGACAGAGTAAAAAAAGTATTCTTTGTAAGCATAAGTACGGTGTTTGTAATAGGCTTTGTGCTTGGCATTTCCGCATATTTATTTGCTGAACCCTTAGTTGGTATATTCAACTCTGACCCCGAGGTTTTGGGATATGCCAAATACCGACTTTTGATAATCGGACTTCCATACTTCCTCTGTGGCTTTATGGACATCGGCTCAGGATTTTTACGTTCAATCGGATATTCGTTCCGTGCATTGATTATCACCTTCTTTGGCTCGTGCGTATTCAGAATTGTTTGGGTATTTACGGTGTTTGAAAAATTCCACGATGTGCGTATTCTTTACCTCGCATTTCCGATTTCTTGGTTCATAACAGCCACAATCCTGTTTGTAGTGTTCTTCTTCTGTTATAAAAGAGAAAAGAAGATGCTGATAAATGAATTGAAATAAAAATATCACGGCTCAATTCTGAGCCGTGATATTTTTATTTCTGCCCCTTACCCTTAGCAAATATAGCTGCAATATATCCGAAGCAAAGGGCGGCGGTCGTGCCGCCCGCGGCAGCCTTCAATCCACCTGTTAGCACACCGAGTAGTCCTTTTTCGTCAACCGCCTCACGCACACCCTTTGAGATTGTATATCCAAATCCGGTGAGAGGCGTTGTCGCACCCGCACCGACAAATTCTGCGAACGGCTTGTAAACTCCGATTGCCCCCAAAATCACACCCGCTACAACGTAAGAAACCAAAATTCTTGCAGGTGTAAGACGAGTTTTGTCTATCAGAATTTGTGCAATCAGGCAAAGAAATCCACCTGCCAAAAATGACCATATATACTTTGTAATATCCATAATCTAATCCTCTATAAGCTCTATTTTTATAAGATGTGCGATGGCAGGAATAGAAAGGCCTTGCTTTAAGCTTGAGGGACTCATCATTGCCCCCGTACCGACCAGCAAAATCTTTTTCAGCTCACCCGATTTCAGTTTTGGTAAAATATGCGAAGCAAAAACTACTGCTGAGCATCCGCAGCCTGAGCCACCCGAATGAACATCCTGTGTTTCTTTGTCAAAAATAATGTTTCCGCAATCGTGATATGTTTTGCTGAGTTTATATCCCTCAACAAACATCAGTTCTTTTAGTATTTTGCTGCCCTCAAGACCAAGATCGCCCGTGAAAATCGCATCGTAATCATCGGGTGCTGTATTTGATTCTTTAAAATATCTGACGAGAGTATCTAGTGCGGCAGGAGCCATTGCTGCACCCATATTTGCTGCATCGTTTATTCCTTTATCTATCACTATCCCGGGCAGGGCCTCAGTAATATAAACTCCTTCATCGCAACCGTTTCCAAGGATGAATGCCCCGGAGCCCGTTACAGTCCATTGAGCAGTAGGGGAACGCTGCCCGCCATATTCAAGAGGAGTTCTGTATTGCTGTTCAGCCGAACAGAAGTGGGATGATACTACCGTCGCACACTTTTCGAAAAAACCACCCGATATTCCCATTGAAGCAAGCATCAATCCTTCAACAGCTGTGGAGCAGGCTCCGTAAAGACCAAAATAGGGAATATCAAAATCCAGCAATCCGTAAGCAGAGCCTATACATTGATTTAAAAGATCTCCCGCAAAAAGGGCATCAATATCGGCTTCATCAAGCTGGAGCTTTGTCAATGCAATAGTCAAAGCACGTTTTTGCATCTCGCTTTCAGATTTTTCCCAGGTACTTTGACCAAAACGGTCTTCCTTGTCAAAAAGATCAAAGCAGCTTCCGATTGGACCTTCATACTCTTTGTGGCCGACAACTGAACCCGCACACAGAATCTTTGCATTAGTTTTTATTATCTGATTTTAAGTCGGATCGTAGCCATGT
>JAZNWX010000082.1:0-4269 GCA_045593575.1 Eubacteriales bacterium
GAGTAAACGGATATATCTCTTTGTGGGTTTGAGGGCCCCTCGAAAAATCGCAAACAGCCGTGAAGGTTACCGCAAGTCTGTCAGTTTTGCAGTAATTCTCCCAATTGCCGAGGCAATTGCTTAAGTCACTATTTACTTGTCATCATTGTATCTTGTTTTTCTCTGCTCGACAATCATTTTCAACTATCTTTAGGTAATAAGCAATGCAGATGAGAATTTGATTTCTCGCCGGTTTTTCTTTATTGCCTTCGGCGTAAATTTTGAGGGATGACAATTTCTCGTCAGCCCTCTTTGCTGTTTTTCTTTCTAGCTTTCAACTTACCTTTAATAGCGTTAAAAATAGTGTTTGATGCTTCTGCCGCCTTTTCAAACTCAGTGACCGCTGTGTCACGTAAATAATATCCTGTGAATAAAGGCTTTTCGATATTGTCCTGGCCTTCGGTCTTTTTTGTCTTCTTTTCGTTTGCCATTTTCTTTTACTCCTTGGCGTTTGTGTTTTATTTCCTCTGCATTATAATATCTTTTGCCACAAAACACGACGACTGATATTCGCCCTGCGAACAAATTTGGACGATTAGTAGTAAATTGACCAAATTTGCCAACCTTTTGATTGACATACAAGATGCTCCACATCAGCAAACGCAAGGCGGCGTGGATGCTGCAAAACGGTATAATTCCGTGCAAAATCCGCAATACGCCAACGCATAAGTATTTTGTCAGGAAGGAGGATGTTCTCGCCTACATGGCAAAGAGCGAATTAGAGAAGCGGAAGGAAATCCCCGTCGGTATTTTCAACGCCAAAAAGACAAATAACCCTCGCAGAACCGAGTCGCAGGGCTCGGACTGTGGGGGTTATTTTGATGATACGAATTATAAGCTCCGTGGCAAGGAGCGTACGAGGTTCAAGAAAATGCTCGAGGATCTTCTTTCTGCCGTCCCCGATACGCTCACCGAAGACGAGGTCGCTGAGCTGACAGGCTACCATCGAAGAACAGTCCTTCGGTACGTGCAGAGAAAATACATATACGCCGTGAACATTACGGGCAAATACTACATCTCCAAACAGAGCATCATTAATTACCTCGCAACAGATAAGGTGTTTAGAAATACGCAGAGTTGGAGTGGCATGAGGAAGTGATACGGTTATTCAATGAGAAGTAGTAAGAAAAAGCACAGCCTCCCGCACAAAGCGTGGCTGTGCTTTTGATTATTGTCATCCAAGATCTCTGATAGAAACTTCCTGTTCTTTGATTAAATCAATCAACCTTTCCATTGCAGGAATCAAAAAATCAATCACTTGCTCCCAATTATCGGTCTCGGTCAAAGGATATTGGTTGTCGCCAATGAAAATCCTTGATGCCCTCTTATCATCCAATCGTTCCCACGTTACTGTATAGGGTTGAGCTTGCTCCTCAATATAGTTTCGATTCGCATACAGGCGATCAAAAATGGCCTTGTTATATTGCGGATTTCTTTGATTGTCTATATAAAGTTCTGCTCGGTATTTTTGATCCGCGATTACAAAATTAAAATACAGCCCGTGTCCAATTCCAGCACTAGCACCAATCCAAGAAGATTTATTATTATCCCACGAATTTATGTTTTCGAAGACGGTGTGCTGGCGATTGAATCTTGTTGCAAACAGTCTCCAAAAACGGATGTTGCGTTCAATTCCTTTGGTTTGCATGATTTCTTGATTCTTTACATCAGCTGTTTTTCTTGATAATTTGATTGTGTAGTCCTTCATCTCCTCCTGCGGAAGGATACGATCTACCTCTAACAATATTTCGCCTTCGAACAGGTGCGGTGTAAATTTAATACAGGTAATATCGATTCCGTTGGAATTTAACCATTGGGCAGCGGAAAGGACCTCTTTTCTAAATTCTCTCGAAACCAATATAATTTTCTGCGTGTTGGAGGGATATATAACGGAGTCATCATCAAAAAAGTCTTTAATATTTTGCTCGGCATCCTCGTTCTTTTGATTAGAGTTCAGGTATGCTTGATATATCTGAACTACTTCGCGAGACGTTAGCGTGGAACAAAAAGAAGCATAATTGATTGCCTGCCATACCACATCTTTTCCCGTGTCATCTCTTTTGTTTTCTATAATTACAAGATTTCCTTGCTTATCCAAAGCCAACAAATCAAGGCGCCTGTCTGTATCGCTGAATCCATCAAATTCTTTTTGGATAATCAACAACTCCGATGAATACTCCAAAACCTCCGGTGTGTTGGCAATCCATTCCTGTATATCGTTTCGTTCCCTTAGCCCCATTTGAGCGAAGGTAGTCTCTTCAATTCTTTCGGCGGTTTTGTTATTCATATTGATTTTATACATGGTAATCCTCCTAAAAAAGCCCCGAAAATCGGGGCTTGGTTGGCGGAGGATGGGGGATTCGAACCCTCGTGCCCGTAAAGGCAAACGGTTTTCAAGACCGCCTCGTTATGACCACTTCGATAATCCTCCGTGTATTTTCACGGAGAGATTTGAGAAGTGGCTCGGTTGCCTTCGGCAAGCGAATCCACTGCGCGATTCATCGGCGAAGCCGATCTAATCCTCCGTGCTATTTAATTACTGTTTAGGAATCAGACTAAGGGTTTTCAAGACACGTGCCCTTCCGAAAATATAGTCGAAATGTGCACCAAGTAACTTGGCTTCATTTCTCGTTATTTTCGTGACACACATCACAAAAACGACACACTGTGTCCTTTTTGCTCGTTCACCCGTTATGACCACTTCGATAATCCTCCTAAATGGTCGCTTACGACTTTAATATAATATCATATTTTTTTCCTCTTGTCAAGTGATTTTTGGAATTTGTAATATATTTTTATTCGTTATTCGTTATTCTCACCCAAAACAAACAATTAACTATTGCAATCAAGGTGAAAATATGTTAAAATCAATATATATGCACATATTCGGAAAAGGAGATAACAAAATGAGTGATATTAAAGATATTAAGCTTGCTCCATCAGGACACGATAAAATTGATTGGGTAGCTTCATATATGCCCATTCTTAACACAATCAAAGAGGATTTTATCAAAAATCAGCCCTTTAAGGGACTTAAAATTTCAATGTCCATACATCTCGAAGCGAAAACCGCTTATCTTGCAAAAGTACTCAAGGCGGGCGGTGCTGAGGTCTGGGTAACGGGATGTAATCCTCTCTCTACTCAGGATGACGTGGCAGCGGCTCTTGTTGAGGACGGCTTTGAGGTAAATGCTTGGCGTGGTGTATCTGACGAGCAGTACAAACAGCACCTTATCACAACACTTTCACTCTGTCCCGATCTTATGATTGATGACGGCGGTGACCTTACTCATCTCATTCACGGTGAATGCAGGGACTATGCAAAAAATCTTATTGGTGGATGCGAAGAAACCACAACGGGAATCCACCGTCTTTTCGCACGTGAACGTGCCGGGCTTCTCGATTATCCTATGATTGACGTAAATGATGCCGATTGCAAGCATCTTTTTGACAACCGTTACGGAACGGGCCAATCTACACTTGACGGAATTATGAATTCCACCAATCTTATTATCGCAGGCAAGACGGTTGTTATTGCCGGATACGGCTGGTGCGGAAAGGGTATGGCTATGCGTGCCAAGGGTATGGGAGCAGTAGTAGTTGTTACTGAAATTGATCCCATCAAAGCACTTGAAGCAACAATGGACGGTTTTTCTGTTATGCCGATGGAAGAGGCAGCGAAGATTGGAGATCTTTTTGTTACTCTCACGGGATGCAAGGACGTAATCAGACGTGAGCATCTTGAGGTTATGAAGGACGGGGTACTTCTTTCAAACAGCGGACACTTTGACGTTGAAATTGACAAGGTTGCACTTTCTGATATGGCAGTTGAAGAGTGGGACAGAAAACCGAATATCCGCGGCTACAGAATGGCTGACGGAAGAATTCTCAACCTTCTTGCCGAGGGACGTCTTGTTAACCTTGCAGCAGGAAACGGACATCCTGCCGAAATTATGGATATGTCATTTGCAATTCAGGCAAAGGGACTTGAATATCTTGCCAAAAATCGCGGAAAGCTTGAAAACAAGGTATATGCAGTACCGCTTGAAATTGACCGTGAAGTTGCCGAGATAAAGCTCCGTGCGAACGGAATCAAGATTGACTATCTTTCTGACGAGCAGAAAGCGTATCTTGAGGCCGCTGAATAGAATAATAGAATAAATGAGGGGGCATTATTGCCCCCTGATACATATAAATTGGGGTTTATAGGGTAGTTAGAAAAATCAGTAA
>JAZNWX010000083.1:0-2623 GCA_045593575.1 Eubacteriales bacterium
GTAATTAAGGTCGCATGAAACCTTTACGCCCTTTTCCTTTGCCTTTTTACAAGCGTCAAGACAAATATCAACAAGCTCACCGCCGATTGCCGGTGTAATGCCTGTGAAGTGGAACCAATCAGCGCCCTCGAAGATAGCATCCCAATCGAAATCAGAGGTGGATGCCTTTGCGATAGCGGAGTTAGCGCGGTCATAGATACATACGGAGCCTCTCTGAGAAGCGCCCTTTTCGTTAAAGTAGATACCCACTCTGTCGCCGCCGCGAACGATCATAGATGTGTCAACGCCGTATCTTCTGAGGCTGTTTACAGCCGCCTGACCGATTGCGTGTGCAGGGAGCTTTGTTACGAAAGCCGCGTCGATACCGTAGTTAGCAAGAGAAACGGAAACGTGAGCCTCGCCGCCGCCAAATGTGAATTCAACGTGGTCGCACTGAACGAATCTTTCATAGTTATAGGGCTGAAGTCTGAGCATAAGCTCGCCGAATGTAACAACTCTTTTCATTTTTTCAATTTTCCTTTCAATCTATAATTTTCCGAGAAATTAATGACAAATGTGGAATGCGAAGCCGCCGATTTCGTCAGCAAGGTAGATGAAGGTCATCTTACCCGCCTTGTCAAAGCGAGCTGTGGAGTGGTCGAATTTTACGCCGCGACGTTCAAGGTGATAAACTGCACGTTCTACGTTATTTGTCTGAATGCCAACGTGACCGTTTGTGCCCTTGCCGGGTGTGTGCATAATCTCAATTGATTCGGAAGCAAATGTTGAAGCACTTGCGGCTCTTGTGCCAAGACCGAAGATACCGTTGATCGCGTTTGCGTCGGAGTCAGCAGCATCCTTGCTTGTTTCGTTGATTGCCATGTGCTTGAACTTGAAGCCGAGCATTGTGTCAACCGCCTGGCGAACGAGCTTTGTGATACCGTCAAAGTCGCCTGCTGCAATCATATCTGCCTTAACCATCCAGCTGCCGCCACAGCAGAGAATCTTGTTAAAGGAGAGATAATCGTTTACGTTGGCAGGGCCGATACCGCCCGTGGGCATAAATGTCACCGCACCGTATGGGGCACTCATTGCTTTTATCATATTGATTCCGCCCGACTGCTCTGCGGGGAAGAATTTAACTGTTGTAAGACCGAGAGAAAGTGCCTGCTCAATTCCTGTGGGATTGTTGATGCCGGGAACGATGGGGCAACCCTTTTCCTGACAGTATTTAACGATTTCAGGATTGAAGCCGGGGCTGACGATGAATTTTGAGCCTGCCTCGATTGCTGCGTCAACCTGCTCTTTTGTAAGAACTGTGCCCGCACCAACGATCATTTCGGGATATTCCTTTGTGATCGTTGCAATAGCATCCTTTGCGGCTGCTGTTCTGAATGTGATCTCAGCACAAGGGAGTCCGCCGTCAATAAGTGCCTTTGCAAGAGGAAGTGCATCCTCGGCTCTGTCAATTTTTATTACAGGCACAATGCCTATAAGTGATAATTCTTTTAAAACGTTCATATTTTTCTCCGTTCTATGCTATCTTAAGCATTTTAACAATAAATTTTATCGTTTGGCAACATTTTGCCATCCTATTTCAATTTACATTTTATCACAAATAGGAAAAATGTCAATAGTTTTTTATGAACGAATGTTGACAATATATGTTTGTTTTACTTTAATTTCTCGTTTTCACTTTAATTACACAAAAACCACATTCGTGTGAATGTGGTTTTTCATATTTTCAGTTTTTTTCTCTCTTGAATTCGCTCACGCTCTTGCCATAGAGCTTTTTAAACACTCGGCTGAAGTAGGCAGGATCGTCAATGCCGACCATCTGTGCCGCCTCGTATGCACGAAGTCCGAATCTCTCAATGTAGGTTTTGGCAAGATTCATTCTGTAAGCGGTTAAATAATCAATGATAGTTGTTCCCTTCACCTGCTTAAAAATCGCGTGAAGATAGTTGGGAGTGAGACCGAACTCATCGGCAATTTCAAGCACACTTATCTTTTTGCGATAGTTCTTTATTATGTATGAAACGACCATTTCGCTGTACGCAACCGCACTTGTCGGAAAAACCTTGGCATCAAATGCCACAGCATCCATACTCGTTTTCGTGATTTTACTCAAAAACTCAAGAATGAGTGACAAAGCCCTCGTTTCTTCGCCGATTCGCTCACCCGGATTTGAAGAAGCTATCTTTTTAACATAGGGCAAAATCCAATCAAACTGATTTGATGAAAGCCCTTCTTTGGGGAGAAGAAATCTATTGCCGGACAAAAGATTTTTCATAAGAGCACGTGTTTCTTCCTCCGAGAGTTTTTCGGAGTCGACAACATTTACGTTCAACCCGGCCTCAAGACAGATGGAATACATTTTGATGGGACGGTCGCCCTCGGTATAAATTTCGTGCTTTTTGTTAAAAAGCATGGGGTAAAGATGTCCCTGCTCGCAAACGAGTGTTCCGTCGGAGTTGCGGCAAACGTAATCGCCCTTGTCCACATAGCAAAGCTCAAAAAGGCGATTGTTTCTTGCACTTATCATATTGTAATCAAGCATTGCAACAATGCAATTGTGCTTTATTATAGGAATTGTTGTAAATTCAATATCGTAAAAAATCACGGTTGTGTCCTCATTTTTTGT
>JAZNWX010000084.1:0-1963 GCA_045593575.1 Eubacteriales bacterium
GCTCTGAGAATTTGTCGGTAGCACGTGTCAGCTTTTGTCCCTTCTTGCAGGTAAAGACGGTGCTGCCCGCACTCGTTCTGCTCGTCTTGAGTGGAATGAGAGAGGTCTTGACTACTATCGCCTTCTTCTGATTGTTGACTAAAAGCAGATCATAGGGCTTCTTTTCGTCCTCATAGAACGCAGCAACGATGGGTGAGGCATCGCTGTAAGCACCAACGAGCTTCTTTCGTGCCGCCTTGGTCTGATAAGATGTGATCGGCACACGAACACCCTTTCCGTTCTCAAAGAGGAATACCATATTATGCTTTTCGGGATAATCCTTGATTATCTTGATAAATATAGGCTTTTCACCCGGATCCATACCGAGCTTTGCGGGGACAAATTCACCCATATCACTCGCCTTGCAGTTTTCAAATTCGCTGACCTTTGTTTTGAATACCTTGCACTGATCGGTGAAGATGATCAGCTCTGCTAAGGTGTCTGTGAATTCATAGAAAATAACCTTATCTCCGTCCTTGACCTTCTGCTCATCGTTACCTCTGAGTGACTGTGGAGTAATTCTTTTGAAATAACCCTCCCGTGTCATGTAGATGTGAACGTCGCTCTTTTCGAGATGCTCCTCGTGAACGTACTCGACTATTTCAGAGTCATCCTGAATCATAGAAACACGGGGCTTTCCGTATTTCTTCTTGATTTCGGTGAGCTGCTTTGAAATGTACCCCTTGAGCTTAAGCTCGTCGGCAAGAATTTCTTCAATCTGAGCAATCTCCTTCTGAAGTCCTTCGATTTCGCTGATTTTGTTGATGATGAACTCACGGTTGAGGTTACGCAGCTTGATGTCTGCGATATATTCCGCCTGAATTTCGTCAATAGCGAAGCCCTTCATAAGATTGGGGATAACGTCGCTGTCCTTTTCGGTGCCGCGGATGATAGCGATCGCCTTGTCTATGTCAAGCAGGATTTTTCCAAGTCCCATAAGCAGATGGAGCTTGTCTTTTTTCTTCTTGAGGTCGAAATTCAGCTCTCTGCGGCAGCAATCCATACGGAATCTGATCCACTCGGTGAGAATTTCTATAACACCCATCTGCCTTGGTGAGCCGTTGATGAGTACGTTGAAATTACACTTGAAGCTGTCCTCAAGTGGAGTCATTTTATAAAGACGTGCCATCAGCTTTTCGGGGTCGGTGCCTCGTCTTAAATCAAGAGTCAGCTTAAAGCCCGAAAGGTCGATCTCGTCACGGAAGTCAACTATCTCCTTTACCTTGCCCTCCTTGATAAGCTCCGTGAGCTTTTTCATAATAAGCTCAATGGAGGTCGAATAGGGAATCTGGATAATATCGATACAGTTCTGCGACTTGTCATAGACGTATCTCGCTCTTATCTTAACAGAGCCCGAGCCCGTTTCATAGACCTGACGCATTGTATCACGGTTATAAATAATCGTTCCGCCGCCGGGGAAGTCGGGAGCTTTGACAATGTCGAGAATTTTCTCAACGCTTGTTTTCGGATTTTTGAGAAGTGCGATGGTGGCATCACAAATCTCCGCTAAATTGAACGAGCAGATTTCGCTCGCCATACCAACTGCAATACCCTTATTGGGAGTTACAAGCACGTTGGGGAAGGAGGTCGGCAAAAGCACGGGCTCTTGCATACTTCCGTCATAGTTATCAATAAAATCGACAGCATTCTTATCTATTCCGCGGAACAGCTCAACGCAGAAGGGGTCAAGCTTTGCCTCGGTATAACGCGAGGCGGCATATTTCATCTCGGATGAATACTGCTTACCAAAGCTGCCCTTTGAGTCAACGAGAGGATGAAGCAACGCCTCGTTACCTCTTGTAAGACGCACCATCGTTTCATAGATCGCGGCATCACCGTGTGGGTTGAGCTTCATCGTCTGACCGACGATATTGGCACTCTTTGTTCGGGGGCCCGTGAGAAGTCCCATCTTATACATAGTATA
>JAZNWX010000085.1:0-5373 GCA_045593575.1 Eubacteriales bacterium
ATTCTAAGATTAACGGTAACTCAATTGTAAAGTGAATAGCAGGGGCAGAATGCCCCTGCGTAAGCACTTAACATTATTTATTTTGATCAAAAAATATAACATAAAACGAGAAGAACGGTTTTCGTTCTCTCAAGGAGGAACTAAAAATGGCAAATTACAAATCAATTCTGTTTGAACAGATGATCAAGGATTTCGCTGAAACAGAAGTTAAGCCTCTTGCTGCGGAGGTTGACGAACAAGAGCGTTTTCCTGCAGAAACTGTTGAAAAGATGGCGAAGATGGGCCTTATGGGTATCATCGTTCCCAAGGAGTATGAAGGTGCTGGCGGTGACTACTATATGTATATCTCCGCTGTTGAAGAGCTTTCAAAGCACTGTGCAACAACGGGTGTTATCCTTTCAGCACACACATCTCTTTGTGTAGCACCTATTCTTGAATACGGTACAGAGGATCAGAGAAAGAAATATCTTCCTGACCTTGCAACAGGCAGAAAGATCGGTGCATTCGGTCTTACCGAGCCCAATGCAGGTACTGATGCTGCTAACCAGCAGACAGTAGCAGTTGAGATGGATGACCACTATCTTCTCAACGGAAGCAAGATCTTCATCACAAATGCAGGCTATGCTTCTACATATATCATTATTGCTATTACAGGCAAGACACCCAAGGGACCAGAAATGAGTGCATTCATCGTTGAAAAGGCATTCGAGGGCTTCTCAGTTGGTAAAAAAGAGAAGAAGATGGGTATTCGCGGTTCTGCGACCTGCGAGCTTATTTTCGAGAACGTTAAGGTTCCGAAGGAAAACCTTCTCGGTAAACGTGGCGACGGCTTTAAGATCGCTATGAAGACACTTGACGGCGGCCGTATCGGTATCGCAGCTCAGGCACTCGGTATTGCTGAGGGTGCACTTGATGCAACTGTTGGTTACGTTAAGTCAAGAAAGCAGTTTGGAAGAAGCATTTCTCAATTCCAGAACACACAGTTCCAGCTTGCTGATATGGCAACTAAGGTTGCAGCTGCTAAGGGACTTGTATATGCAGCAGTTAATGCTAAAGTAAATAAGCTTCCCACACTCTCTGTAAATGCTGCTCAGGCTAAACTCTTTGCTGCAGAAACAGCTATGGAAGTTACAACAAAGGCAGTTCAGCTCCACGGTGGTTACGGCTATACACGTGAATATCCCGTTGAGAGAATGATGCGTGATGCAAAGATTACTGAAATCTACGAAGGTACAAGTGAAGTTCAGAGAATGGTAATCTCCGGCGCACTCCTTAGAAAGTGAGGTTGAACAGAAATGAAAATTATAGTTTGTATTAAACAGGTACCTAACACTACCGAAATTAAAATCGACCCCGTAACAAATACACTTAAGCGTGACGGTGTTCCCAGTATCATCAATCCCGATGATAAGACAGCTATTGAAGCAGCTCTTCAGCTTAAGGAAAAATGCGGTGCTACGGTAACAGTTATTTCAATGGGTCCCATGCAGGCAGAAAAGGCATTGCGTGAGGCACTTGCTATGGGTGCTGACGAAGCATTCCTTATTTCAGGCCGTGAATTTGCAGGATCTGATACACTTGCAACATCCACAATTATCGCAGCAGCAATCAGAAAGCTCGGTGCGGACGTAGTATTCTGCGGACGTCAGGCTATCGACGGTGATACAGCTCAGGTTGGTCCTCAGATCGCTGAGCATCTTGATATTCCTCAGATTACATATGCAGCAGCAGTTGATTACTGTGAAGAGTGCGGTGCTCTCATCGTTAAGCGTGAGTTTGAGGACAGATATCAGACACTTAAGGTACAGGGTATGTGCCTTGTAACAATACTTTCATCTCTTGCTAAGCCCAGATATATGAACGTTTGGGATATCGTTGCACAGGATGAAAAGGAAATCGGACTTATCACTTTTGCAGACCTTGACCTCAATAAAGAGGACATCGGTCTGGGCGGTTCACCCACAAAGGTTAAGTCCACAGCAACAAAGCAGTTCAATAAGACAATCGAAACTCTTGAGCTCGATCCCGAGGCAGCTGCAAAGGCAATCGTGGATGCACTCAAGGAACGTCATTTGATTTAAGGAGGTATAGAATTATGGCAAAGAATATTTGGGTATTCTGCGAACAGCGTGACGGTGAAGTGCAGAACGTTGCACTTGAGCTTTTGGGCGTTGCTCGCGAGCTTGCACAAAAGACAGGCGAAAAGGTAAATGCTATCCTTCTTGGACACAACGTTACAGATAAGGCACAGAGCCTCATCGCTCACGGTGCTGACGGCGTTTACGTTGTTGATGACGCAAATCTTGAAAAATTTGTAACTGAGCCCTATGCTCAGGCAGTTACACATATTGCAAGAAAGTATGAGCCAAACGTAATCCTCTTCGGTGCAACAAGCATCGGACGTGATCTTGCTCCCAGACTTTCTGCAAGACTTAAGACAGGTCTTACAGCTGACTGTACAAAGCTTGAAATGGATGAAGAGGGCAATCTCTTTATGACAAGACCTGCATTTGGCGGTAACTTGTTTGCAACCATCATTTGTCCCGACCACCGTCCTCAGATGAGCACGGTTCGTCCCGGTGTTATGAAGAAGCTTGACGCAGATGAGACAAGACAGGGTGAGATCGTTGTTGAAAATATAGAATGGAACACAGCTAAATTTGCAGTAACCGTTCTTGAAGAGGTTAAGGCAGAAAAGGCAGAAGCAAATATCGAGGATGCGAAGATACTTGTTTCTTGCGGACGCGGTGTTAAGAATCTTGCATCTGCTCACGAGCTTGCAGGTAAGATCAAGGGTACAGTTTCTTCTTCAAGAACACTTGTTGACCTCGGCCTTATGGATCACGCCCGTCAGGTTGGTCAGACAGGTAAGACCGTTCGTCCCGAGGCATATCTTGCATTCGGTATCAGCGGAGCTATCCAGCACCTTGCAGGTATGGAAGAGTCCGAATTTATCGTTGCAGTTAATACCGATAAGAACGCACCTATCTTTAAGGTGGCTAATCTCGGTATCGTAGCAGATGCTGAAGCAGTATTTAAGAATCTTAATAAGATGCTTTAATAAACATAGGGCGGCTATTTGCTGCCGCCCTACTGATTAATAAATAAAGAATTATAATATACGAAAGGAAGAAGTCCAATGAATAAGGTTTATTTGATTAGTGCCAAGAGAAGTGCGATAGGCTCTATGCTCGGCACACTTAAAGACGTTTCCCCCACTAAGCTCGGCGCTGACGTTCTCAGAGCCACACTTGAAGCAGGTAATGTTAAACCTGAATGGCTCAACGAGGTTATCGTTGGCAACGTTCTTCCCGCAGGAGTAAAGCAGGGCCCCGCACGTCAGGTAGCTATCGGTGCAGGAATTCCCGTTGAGATTCCCGCATATTCACTTAATATGGTATGTGGCAGTGGTATGAAATCCGTTATGAACGCATACACATCCATCAAAGCAGGTATGGCTGATCTTATAGCGGCAGGCGGTACTGAGGTTATGAGTGGAGCGCCTTATCTTGTTCCCGGTAAAGTAAGAAGCGGAAATAAGATGGGCGAGATGAAGCTCGTTGACCATATGCTCATCGACTCTCTTACTGATGCTTTCGGTAATATGCACATGGGTATCACAGCTGAAAACATAGCTGAAAGATACGGTATTACAAGAGAAGCTCAGGACGAATTTGCAATTAATTCTCAGAAAAAAGCAATTGCTGCTCAGGATGCAGGCAAATTTGCGGATGAAATCGTACCCCTTACAGTAAAGGTTGGCAGAAAAGAAATCGTATTTGATGCTGACGAATATATCAATCGCACAACAACACTTGAAAAGCTTTCAACACTTCGTCCCGCATTCAAGCCCGACGGAACAGTTACAGCAGGTAATGCATCGGGTATCAATGACGGTGCTTCCTTCTGCGTACTCGCAAGTGAAGCGGCAGTTGAAAAATACGGTCTTACACCAATGGCAGAGATTGTTGCAGTCGGACAGGGCGGTGTTGAGCCCGACGTAATGGGACTTGGTCCTGTTCCCGCAGTTACAAATGCTCTTAAGAATGCTGATATGAAGATCGATGAGATCGAGCTTTTCGAGCTTAACGAGGCATTTGCAGCTCAGTCCCTCGGTGTAGTTAAACTTCTTTCCGAAGGACACGGAGTTGATCCCGAATATATCGTATCCCGTTGCAACGTAAACGGTGGTGCAATCGCTCTTGGACATCCCGTTGGTGCATCCGGTAACAGAATTATTGTTACACTCGCACACGAGCTTAAAAGAAGCGGAAAGATCTACGGTGTTGCATCTCTTTGTATCGGTGGCGGTATGGGTACTGCTGTCGTACTTAAAAATCTTTAATATTAATAAGAAAGGTATTTGCTATGAGATTAGAAAACAAAGTTGCTATAGTTACAGGCGGAGCTAAGGGTCTTGGCGGTGAAATGGCTCTCACATTCGCAAGAGAGGGTGCTAAGGTTATCGCAGTAGATATGATGCCCCTTACATACGAAAACGAGAACGTTGAATTTTATCAGCTCAACGTAACAGACACAGAGGCTTGCAAAAATTTCTTTGAATATGTAAAAGAAAAATACGGCAAGATCGATATCCTCGTTAATAACGCAGGTATCACCCGTGACTCCATGACAAGAAAGATGACTGACGATCAGTGGGATCTCGTTATCGATATCAACCTTAAGGGCGTGTTCAATCTTACAAGATACGTAGGTCCTTATATGGAAGAGATCGGCGGTGGCTCAATTATCAACATTTCATCCGTTGTTGGTGAATACGGTAATATCGGTCAGGCAAACTATGCAGCATCCAAGGCAGGCGTAATCGGTCTTACAAAGACCTGGGCTAAGGAATTCGCACGCAAGGGTGTTCCCGTAAGATGTAACGCAATTGCTCCCGGATATATTATGACAGATATGATGAAGACAGTTCCCGAGGATCTTCTTAAGAAGTTCGCAGGACTAACAATGCTTGGACGTCTTGGTCAGCCCGAAGAAATCGCAAAGGCTGCACTTTTCCTTGCAAGTGATGATGCATCATATGT
This sequence comes from Eubacteriales bacterium, assembly GCA_045593575.1. GTDB lineage: Bacteria > Bacillota > Clostridia > Oscillospirales > CAG-272 > RGIG4608. The sequence goes on from JAZNWX010000085.1 coordinate 5,046, forward strand.
AACAGGACACGTTCTTTCCGTTAACGGCGGTATGAGACTTTAATCCATAACTTTTGGAGGAAATAATATGGTAAACGTAGGAATAGTGGGCGTAGGTACATACTTGCCCAAAAAGATAATGACTGCAAAAGAAATTTCCGATGCCACAGGTGGTGTTTGGAGTGAGGATGCAGTAAGAGCTAAGCTCGGTATAAATCAGAAATATATGCCCTCAAACGATCCCTGTGACGGAACACAGGAAATGGGTGCTCTTGCAGCTCTCAAGTGCCTTGAGAACTGCGGTGTTGATCCTCTTGAGATCGACGCTATCCTTTGTATCACAGAGGAG
>JAZNWX010000086.1:0-2110 GCA_045593575.1 Eubacteriales bacterium
AGGTAAAAAGAAGATGCGTCAGCTCGGCTCGGTTCAGGTTTCTCCCGAGGCGTTTATGGCGGTTCTTAAGCTCGATGACAATGATTAATATTATTAAGAACAATAAAAAAGCCCCAACACGCTTGGGGCTTTATATACATATTCCATTTTGCAGAACGAAATGTCTTTATTGCGATTTTTGCTCATTTGTGAGTAGAAATGATGATGAACGGGAGGCATACGTCAAGGCACTTTTGTGTGAGATAGAGGCACGTAAAACGGGAGAATATCTCGTTGACACCGTATATATCGGCGGTGGAACACCGTCGCTTTTAGCGGATGAGCAAATCGGCAGAATTCTCTCTTGCATAAAAGAAAATTTTGTTGTTGACGAGAATGTTGAAATAACGCTTGAATGCAACCCGATGACTCATCTGTCAGACGGAAAAGAATATTTTTCAGCCCTGCATGAGCTTGGTGTGAACAGACTTTCACTCGGTGTTCAAAGTGCAATTGATAGTGAGCTTAAGCTCATCGGCAGAAGGCACAGCTTCGCAGAGGTGAAAAAGACATTTAGCGATGCCCGTGAATCGGGATTTGACAATATAAGCATTGACCTTATGTTTGGAATCCCGTCGCAGACACTTGACAGCTTAAAAAATTCGCTTTCTGAATTTCTTTTGCTCGGTGCCGAGCATATCTCAATTTATTCCTTGCAGCTTGAGGAGGGAACGCCTCTTTACAGAATGCAAGAAAAATATACTTTTGCTGACGATGATACTGTTGCCGATATGTATGCGGAAATTAATGCTACAATGAAAAAAGCGGGATATATCCACTATGAAATCAGTAATTTTGCAAAAGAGGGTAAAGAGAGCAGGCACAACTCCAAATATTGGCGACTTGACGAGTACCTTGGATTAGGGCTTGCCGCCCACTCCGATTTTTCGGGCAAAAGGCGGGAGAACACAAGTGATATGAATAAATATCTTGCGGGCGAATGGACTGAAAACGAAATAACAATAGGAGCATCCGAGAGGGAATTTGAGTTTATTATGCTCGGACTCAGAACAAAGATGGGAATATCAAAAGCCGAATTTTTTACCCGATTTGGCACTGATTTTGATGAAAAATACGGAAAAAAGATAAAAAAATTAGAAAAAATGGGATATTTTTCGCAGAATGGCGAAAACATCTCTCTGAGCGAACGGGGCTTTGAGGTGAGCAATGCCATACTTGAGGAAATTTTGGATTTTGACTATTAACATATTGACAAAGCCGTATATTTTTAGTAAAATAAAGCTACACTAATTAAGGAGATAAGTTATGGAAGAAAAGAAAGTTAAAAACAATAAAAAGACAGAAGATAAAAAGAAAAAGGACAAAAAGCCTGCAGATAAAAAGCCCGTAGATAAGAAGCTCGAGCAGAGTGCTCCAAGTGCAGAAAATTCCGAGCTTGAGTTTGTTACTCTTGCAAACGATAAGGGTGATGTTTTTGAGCTTTTGATTGTTGATGATATTGAAATAGAGGACGTTAAGTACTATATCGTTGTTGAGGCAAAGGATGCTAACAACGAGGCGTGTGAATATGAAATTATAAAGGAGATCGAAGAAAACGGTGAGCCAATGCTTGTAAGTGTTGATGACGAAGAAGAATTCAATATGGTTGCTGACTGTTATGACGAGATCGTTGCATCAGAAATCGATTACGATGCACAATATTAATCAGAATGAAAAAATCCTGCGCAATACGTGATGTCGGGTCGATTGAACCTACATCTGATTAAAGGAGTCCGAAATAAATTCGGTGTTGGTTTGCAGACCTCCCGCACTCTTCCGGTTGACTTGTCCCGCAAGAGATGGCGGACGTTGGGAGCAGTAAAGACAACGATAGGACACCGCCCTGAACTACAGGGTTCTAAGTTTCTCGGCACACGGTTGGGTGGGGTAAAAAAGCACTTGCTTGCTGCAAGTGCTTTTTTGTTTCTATTAATTATCGTTTGAATTATGATTTTTGCTTTTTTAGTGGATTTTATTAACTTATAAGATACAAATAATGAATATATCGCAAAAAGAGAAGAGAATGCAATACTGCAGAAAAAATCGTTAAATTTGAAAAATATAATAAAGA
>JAZNWX010000087.1:0-8977 GCA_045593575.1 Eubacteriales bacterium
AGAAAAATTATGAACACAAAAAGATTAACAAAACTTATTGCGCTTCTTCTTGTTATGGTTATGACACTCGCAATGTTCGCGGGCTGTGAAGACCCTGAAGAAAAGAAGTATGAGGGTGCTGGTCGTTACACATATCAGGACTACACAGCAGTTTCACCCTCAAACTGGAATGAACTTACATACCAGGACAACAATGACACTCAGATTATGGGCTACATCGGCTCTTCCTTCTTCTCATTCGACTATAAGTTCGATGAGAACGGAGAAATCATTCCCGGCGAATTCACAGTTAACTACAATGCTGCAACAAGCATTAAGGACGTAACTGCTGATTATGCTTTGGATTGGGACCTTCCTGAAGACGGAACAGGCTATGCTTATGCAATCACTCTTCGTGATGACCTTAAGTGGCAGAATGGTGATCCCATCACAGCTGAAGATTTCGTTTACACAATGAGAGAACAGCTTAACCCCTTGTTCCAGAACTACAGAGCTGACTCTTACTACAACAGTGCACAGTCTCTTGTAAATGCTAAGCTTTATGCTAAGCAGGGACAGGCTGGTTACGACCTTCCTACTACAGGTATCTACTCCGAAGATCTTGATTCATCTCTTATCTTCACACTTGCTCCTCCCGATTCTACAGTTAACGGCAAGACACTTCTTGCTGAGGTTCAGCTCAGAACAATGATGGGCTTCCCCGCAAGCTACAATGCAAAGGCTTGTGCTAACTACCTCATCAATTACTACCTTGGCGAATGCGATTTCACACTTGAAACAGCAGCAGCTATGGAAGGTAGAACATTTGCTGAAATCAAGGCTGATCCTACTCTCAATGCAGCTTGGGAAGATCTTATCGGTTGGTGGCAGACAGAGCCCAACGAAGAGCTTCACTTCTTCCTTGTTGACGGTGCATATCCCGCACTCGACTGGGTTGACGAAGAAGGCAATCCTAATGTAGGTATCTTTGCTGATCCTGCAGACGAAACAGGTCTTACACTCGTTATCGTTCTTGAAAAGGCTCTTGACCTTATCAATCCCGATGGCTCTCTTACATATAAGGCAGCTTACAACATGTCCTCTCTTCCTCTTGTACACGAAGCTACATACGAGGCTTGCAAGATCGCTCCCACAACAGAGAACGGTCTTTGGACATCTAACTATAACTCCAGTGTTGAAACAACAATGAGCTGGGGTCCCTACATGCTCACAGAATTCCAGGCTGGTAAGTACTACGTAGTTGAAAGAAACCGCAACTGGTACGGTTACAACATGGAAGAAAACAATGGTCTCTACCAGACAGACAGAGTTTACTGTGAAACAATCGGTGAATGGAACACAGCATGGCTTAAGTTCCAGGCAGGTGAAATCGAAGGTATCGGTATCGACGTTTCCATCGCAGCTGATTACAAGAACTCTGACAGAGCTTACTATACACCTTCTGACTTTGTAGGTTCTATGCAGCTTCAGTCTTCTTTCGATGCTCTTGAGGAACGTCAGGAAAAGGAAGACAATGTTAACAAGACAATTCTTGCAAACCTCAACTTCAGAAAAGCTATTTCTCTTGCTATCAATAGAAAAGACTATAACAACCAGTGTACAACAGCATCTCTTCCCGGCTTCGGTCTCTTCAACTCCATGCACTACTATGACGTAGCAAATGGTGGCGTATTCCGTAACACAGACGATGCTAAGAAGGTTCTTTGTGACGTATATGCAGTAGATCCTTCCGAATTCGGCGGTGACCTTGATGCAGCAGTAGACGCAATCACAGGTTACAATCCCAAATTGGCTCAGGAACTCGTTCAGAAAGCTTATGACGAATCACTTGAGGCTGGATTGATTGATGGCGACGATGTTGTTAAACTCACATTCGGTACATCCGTTATCAACGAATCTACTCAGAGACAGTATGACTTCCTTTCTAATGCTCTTAAGGCAATGGTAGTTGGTACATCTCTTGAAGGCAGACTTGAAACAACTCTTGAAGACTTTGGTGATGCTTGGGCAGATGACTTCCGTGCAGGTGCTTACGATATCTGTACAGGTGGTTGGACAGGCGCAGCTTGGGATCCCGGTTACTTCCTTCTTGCTTACCTCAGCCCTGACTATATGTATTCTGTAGCTTGGGATACATCTACAGTTGAGATGACATTCACAATGAAGGGTGTTGGCGAAAACGGTGCTGACATTACAGAAACAATGTCTCTTATGGATTGGTACAACTGTCTTAACGGTAACAGCGGATGCTTATATGACTGGTCCTCTAACAAGCTTGAGGAATCTCAGAGACTTCAGCTTATTGCTGCTCTTGAGAGAGAAGTTCTTATGGCTTACTACACAGTACCGATTTCTAACAGCTTCTCAGCTTCAATGCTTTCTTACAAGGTTGATTACATCACATACGAGTACAATACATTCATGGGCTACGGCGGAATGAAGTATATGTCATACAACTATGATGATGCACAGTGGGCTGAATTCATTGACAACAACAACGGTCAGCTTAGCTACAAATAATTAATATAATAAACATATCATCTTATATGTTATTTTAACAAATGAGGGATAGTCTTAGGCTATCCCTCCATTTGTCAGTTTAAAAGCACTATATAAAAGGGTCAGTTTTTGACTTAAATTCGGTTATACCCGAAGGTAGCCGTGTCTTATATGTGCGGCTATGCTGTTTCGGCTATATTCGGCTATAACCGAACGGTTTTGAAAATGTACGAAAGGAGATTTGAATCACTATGTATATGCTCAAGTATATATTAAAGAGAATTGGACTTATGGTAATGACCTTTGTGATTATTTTCACCATTTGTTTCGTGCTGATTAAGCTTCTTCCTATCACCATTAATGTTACAATTGGACAAGATAGAGAAATTATTGAGAATCAGCTCAAAGCAAGAGGTTATTATGATCCGATTCCAAAACAGTTCTTTATGTATTTAGAGAGAATTTTTAAAGAAGGAGACTTTGGTATAGGAACCAATATGCCCGAATTCCGTAACAAACCGGTTTGGGATACATTTGTAACTATGCTTCCTCCCACAATTCTTTTGAACGTTTATTCATCACTTTTCTCTGTGCCGATTGGTATTGCACTTGGTATTTTTGCCGCATTGAAGAAAAACAAATGGCAGGACCATACGATCAGTACGGCGGTTATGGTGTTTATTTCAGTACCGGGCTTCGTTACGGCATCACTTATTTTGTACTTCCTGTGCTTTAAGTGGAACTTGTTGCCGAAAACGATGCTGGGAGGCTATGATTATTTCACGTGGCCGATGTTTAAATCAATGATTCCCGCGATTCTTTCAATGTCCTTCGGTTCTATTGCAGGTTATGCAAGATTCACTCGTGCCGAGCTTACTGAGGTTCTTACAAGTGAATTTATGCTTCTTGCGAGAACGAAAGGTCTTACAAAGCGTCAGGCAACCACAAGACACGCACTCAGAAACGCGATGGTTCCTATTTTCCCATCCATCGTTGGTGAGTTTATCAGCGTTCTTTCCGGTTCACTTGTTATCGAAAGAATCTTTTCAGTTCCCGGTGTTGGTAGATTGTACCTCAATGCTATTAACTCGGTTGACTATGACTTCTTTATGATGCTGTCGGGATTCTATCTTTTAGTTGGTCTTGCAGCGGGACTTGTTATTGACCTGTCCTACGGTGTAATTGACCCGAGAATAAGAATGGGGGCGAAATAAATGAAAGCACAAGATTATAAGATTTCAAGTGAAAAGTTCGTGTTCCATTCTCAAGGCGAGAGATTACACGATAAAAAATTAGAAACAAAGCCCATTTCTTATTTTAGAGATGCGCTTAATCGCTTCGCGAAGAATAAAGCGTCCATTCTTGCGACTTGGATCATCGGATTTATTATTTTGTTTGCAATCATTGCTCCACTCTGCACACCCTACACGGTTGCTTATGAGGATGCAAGATATAGTTTTGCTATGCCCAGAAATGACTTTTTCTATGAAAACGGTATTGAATTCTGGGACGGTGGTAAGGAAATTGAAGTAAACAAACTTACTTATGACCGTTATTTCGCTATTCAAGAGGAAATTCGCAGAACAGTTATTATGAATGAACCCGAGATTACAATGGAAGAAACTATGACTAAAGACGTTCGTGAGCTTTATAAATTCCGTCTTGACACTTACAGTGCAGTAGGAGCAGAATTTTTGCTCGTTGATTTAGAAGAATTCCAGAGAATCCAGGGTTATCAGGACACTTTTGGTGTTCAGATAGTTTTGCCTATAACAGATTATTCGCGCCGTCCTTCAGCAGAGCAGGACAAAGAAGATGCTGATATCTGGTATGAAACCAGAAAGGGTGCGGGTAATAAGACTGAGATCGTATATGCCGACGCTAAAAATAAAACAGGATTTACAAATATTTATGTTCCCAATGACGGAACCGATAAATATCATTCAAAGATGTATTGGGAGGGCGATACAAAGCTCTACAATTACTCAAGAAAGATGCAGGGTGACCAGTACGAAATTCGTGTTGACTACTACGAATACTATCAGTATCTTCACTATATGAAACAGGACGGTATTGGAGCTCCCAGCTTCATTTTGGGTGCTAACAATGCAGGTAAGGACCTTTTCGTATGCCTTTCCAGTGGTGCAAGATTCTCTTTGATACTTGCGGTTGTTGTTTCTGTTGTTAACCTTTTTGTTGGTGCTATTTACGGTGCTATCGAGGGTTATTACGGCGGTAAGATAGATATTTTGATGGAAAGATTTGTTGAAATTCTTGGATCTATTCCGTTTATGATTGTTATTACGCTGTTGAAGTATCACTTCAAGGTTTCACACATCATTATTCTCTTCATTTCGTTCTTCCTTACAGGTTGGACGGGTATGGCGGGCAGAACAAGAATGCAGTTCTACCGTTTCAAGCATCAGGAATACGTTCTTGTTTCAAGAACACTCGGTGCTAACGACAGACGAGTAATGTTCAAGCACATCTTCCCCAATGCTATCGGTACACTTATTACAGGATCAGTTCTTGTAATTCCCGGTGTTATCTTCTCTGAAACAAGTCTTAGCTACCTTGGTATTATCAACCTTTCAACAGGTAATCTCACCTCCGTTGGTACGTTGCTTGCTACAGGTCAGGGCTATTTGTTCACATATCCTCATTTGATTTTGTTCCCTGCGATATTCATCAGCTTACTGATGTTGTCCTTCAACCTTTTCGGAAACGGTTTGCGCGATGCGTTTAACCCCTCACTCCGCGGTTCAGAGGAATAATTAAAACAAAACTGTTACTACACTAAATTTACGGCGCGGCGGACGCGGAATCAAGAAGCGTCCGCAGGCGTCCTGGAAAGGAATGACTTAATTTATGGATAAGAAATTAGAAGTTAAAAATCTGCAAATATCATTCCGTACTCAGGGTGGAATTGTAAAGGCTGTTAGAAATATTTCCTTTGATCTTGGCAAAGGAGAAACTTTGGCCATAGTTGGTGAGTCCGGCTCAGGAAAATCCGTAACAAGTAAAGCTATTATGGGTATTCTTGCAGGCAATTCAATTGTTGAAGGCGGAGAAATTATATATGACGGTCAGGATTTGCTTAAGATTTCTGAAGAGGATTTCCATAAGATTCGTGGCGATAAAATCGCTATGATCTTCCAGGATCCCATGTCGAGCTTGAACCCCATTATGAGGGTTGGTGAACAGCTCACTGAGGCTATGATCCTCAAGGCAAAGACCGGTAAGAAAAATGCCAAGAGAGAGTTTAACTCAAAGCTTAAGCTCCTTGGCCAGCATATCGACGCTGCTGATGAAGCAAATGGCGTTGATAACAAAGCTATCGTTGCTGAAAAGCTTAAAACCTTTGATGGCTTCTGTATTCAGAGCACAAAGGTAGAAGGTGAATTCAATGAAGCATACGGTAATGCAACACAGATTGAGGTTGAACTTGAAAACGTTATCCTCTTTGTCAAGATGAAGAGAAAGATCGATCTTGATGACGAGCTTAAACGTATTTCAAAATCGTTCTCCCTCGCGTTTAATCCCTATGTAATCGTTCATAATGCTACAACTGACGACTGTGCATTGAAACTTGCTGATTTTGCAAAGCAAGGCAAGAACGTTCAGGGTGAGGAGGCTCTTCCCACTCTTGAATTGGCATTGGAAATCGTTAAGGAAGCACTTGCTAAAGATAGACCCAACTTCTTTACACTTGGTTACTATCTTTCTGTTAATCCCGAAGCTGACGTTACAGCTATGAGTGTTGATTATCTTAATCAGATGACTCGTAGATACCTTGATGATAACTTTATGATCGATTTCATCAAGACCGGTGAAAAGGGCATTTTGCACTCACATCAGCTTTCAATGGCTGCGAAGAAAGCACTTCTTCCTGAGCTTAAAGAGGCACTTGATTACTTCAAGGCAGGCAACATTGAGCACGGTAAGGCAAAAGATTTTGTAAAATCTCTTTCAGCTAAAGCAACTGTCGCAATCGATAAGCTCTGCGTTAAGAAAAACAGCACAGAGTACGTTTTCGCATCTGCTTTGGCAACCTCTGTAAGAGAGTATTTCGATGGAATTAAGAATAATCCCATTGAAGAAGAGATTTATCTTAAGAATAAGAGAAAATATGATGAGATCATCGCTAAGGGCAAGGAACCGGATTGGATACTTAAGCCACAGATTATCGTTGACATTGATCTTAAGCTCGCCAACATCTGCAAGGTGATTGAAAACCTTTGCACAAGCTATGAAAAGGATATTGCAGAAGACAGCTTCTTCAATTCCGAAGCACATATGGTTGAAGTTATTGACTTCCTTAAGGAACAGGCATCACGTCTTGTTGTTAAGATGAACAAGCGTATTGCAAAAGCTAAGGCGATCCGTCTTCTTGAAGAGGTTGGTATTCCTGAGCCCGCAACACGTTTCAACCAGTATCCCTTCGAGCTTTCAGGTGGTATGAGACAGAGAATAGTTATTGCTATCGCTCTTTCGGCGGACCCCGACATTCTTATTTGTGACGAGCCCACAACTGCTCTTGACGTTACTATTCAGGCGCAGATTCTTGAGCTTATCAATGTAATTAAGAGAGAGAGAAATCTTTCTGTTATCTTTATTACACATAACCTTGGTGTTGTTGCTAATATGGCGGATAGAATTGCGGTTATGTATGCAGGTAAGATCGTTGAATACGGTACTGCAGAAGAAATCTTCTATGAACCCGCACATCCTTACACTTGGGCACTTCTCAGCTCAATGCCCGACCTTGAAACAACCGAAAGACTTGAATCAATTCCCGGTACTCCTCCCAATATGATCTATCCTCCCAAGGGTGATGCATTTGCAGAGAGAAATAAGTACGCTTTGGAAATTGACTTTGAGCTTGAACCTCCTCTTTTCGAGGTTACACCTACACACTTTGCGGCAACCTGGTTGTTGCATCCCAATGCTCCCAAGGTAGAAATGCCCGCTTTGATTAAAGCAAGAATTGAACGTATGAGGAAGGAGAGAGAATAATATGGCAGATAAAGAAGTTTTATTAAAAGTCGATAATCTCCAACAGTACTTCAAGATGGGTAAATTCGAGAATAAAGCCGTTGACGGTGTAAGCTTTGACATCTATAAGGGTGAAGTTTTCGGTCTCGTTGGTGAGTCCGGATGCGGAAAAACAACAACAGGACGTTCAATCATTCGTCTTTATGATATTACCGGTGGTTCGGTTTACTATAAGGGCGAGCGTATCTGTGCAGGTACACGTGCGTACCAGGATGCTATCAAAAAAGCCCGTAAGGACTTCAAAGAAGGCACAATCACAGAGGACGAACGCGATAGAATTATATTAACCAACCGTGCAGAGATCAAGGCTGCACAGGAGGATCACAAAAAATGGTCCCGTAAGAATAAGGACAACAAGCTCATCAATGAGATTCAGATGATCTTCCAGGATCCCATCGCTTCTCTTGACCCCCGTATGACAGTTCGCGATATTATCGCAGAGGGACTTGTTATTCGTGGTATTAAGGATAAAGAATTCATCGACCAGCAGGTATATAAGATGCTTGAAACCGTTGGACTTGTTCAGGAACACGCTTCCCGTTATCCTCACGAGTTCTCAGGTGGACAAAGACAGCGTATCGGTATTGCCCGTGCGGTTATTATGAACCCCGAGCTTATCATCGCTGACGAGCCCATTTCAGCTCTTGACGTGTCAATTCAGGCACAGGTTATCAACCTTCTTAACGAGCTTTCAGAAAAGATGGGTCTTACAATTCTCTTTATCGCACACGACCTTGCGGTTGTTAAGTATTTCTCACACAGAATTGCAGTAATGTATTTCGGTAAGATAGTTGAGCTTGGAACAAGTGATGAGCTTTTTGCACATCCCTTCCATCCCTATACACGTTCACTTCTTTCAGCTATTCCTCTTCCTGACCCGATTACCGAAAAGAATCGTACAAGAACAACATACAATCCCATTCTTGACCACGATTATTCTCAGGAAGGTCCCTCTATGAGAGAGATTTATCCCGGTCACTTCGTATATTGTAATACAGAGGAATATTTGAAGTACAGAGCTGAATATTTGGCATCAAACAATGAAAACGCTTAAAAGATATTTAATAACCTTCGGTATCGGGTTCGTTATGGCATTTCTTGTAGCATATTCCAAGAACGTTTTCGATCAGACGGAGCTTTCTAAAATCTATCACATTCTTACGGACAGCTTCTGCATTCCCGCGGTTTTGATTACGGGGTACGGCGGATTGGTTTTTGTAAGTAACGAGGGTGTTTTTGATGGCTTGACATATGCCATGACAAGTTTTTTCGATATTTTCAGAAAAGAAAAGAAGAATAAATACGATTCCTTTTATGATTATGTAAAGTCAAAGGGAAACAGAGATACCAGCTTCGGTTATCTTCTTATTACCGGACTTTCCTTTATGGCGATTATGGGAATTATGTATTTGCTTTATCTTCA
>JAZNWX010000088.1:0-1861 GCA_045593575.1 Eubacteriales bacterium
GCAGTCGGGAGCATCGGTTGCTGGTGCAGGAATTATAATCGAAAAGGCATATCAGGGTGGCGGTGATCTTATCCGCAGCAAAGGATACCGAGTTGAATCGCTCGCAAGAATAAAATCGATGTCACACGAAAAAGGAATTACATTTTGCTAAAATATATATAAAACAGCAGACAAAAGGTGTGCAAAATTAGCGGAGAATTTATAGTCAGTTGATTAATAATTGCCCTGCTGTAAACAAATATGTAACCCCGACAGATTTTTTATGTCTGTCGGGGCTTACGTTATTTTATAATATCTATGTTACTTTCGTTTATAATCACACCTTGTCCGTCATTTAATCGAATTACTTCACGATTAAGTGTATGTTCATATTGAGCACATTTTTCCTCAAAACCTGTGTATTTCTTTAAGAATTTACTGTAATGCGGAAGTATGCAAATATCTGTAAAATTGCACGCAGATAAATCTTTTAGTCCTACAATGTTCATCTCGGGAGAGTAAAGATCTATCAAATCAAGAGAAGGTGTAAGAACCAGTGCGCCTGCACTACATCCTATCAAATACCTATTTTGTGCGAAGTATTTTAACACATCAAAAAAACAATTTTTTTGTATTGAGTTCAATAGATAGTACGGATTGCCTCCTATTAATTCTACCACGTCATATTGCATAAGCTCTGTTGGTAATTGATTGTCAAAGTCAAAGCATTCAACAGACAGCCCAAGCATTCTTAATTCGTTTGTTAATCTTTCAACATGATAGTTTTTTTCTTTATATTCGTTATCAGCAGTAACAACAAGAGCAGCCTTACCTGCTTTGATGTATGTTTTTACTCTGCCCATTAATTCATTACTTGATAAACCATTTGAAGTTAGTAAAATCATTTGATACCTCTTTTATCGCAAGTTTCGCCTTTGTATTACAAAGGCTTCGGGCAAAGCCCATACCCCTAAAGCTGTACGAACGCTTCAATAGGCTCCCTCCGGGAGGGAGCTGTCACCGAAGGTGACTGAGGGAGAGTGCGATACAATAAGTTTTATTCAAACCTAAAGCGACGCAGGCTCCTTCCACCGCTAACGCGGTCCCCCTCCCTCTCGGAGGGAGGCTTTCTGTTAGCTTCATTATAACACAAATTGGCAGAGAAAACAAGTTCTCTGCCGAAATTTTGTGCCGATCATTTCTCCGCTAAGAATGCAGAGAGAATGCCGAAAAGCTTTTTTGTTGCTTATTTTATTTGGAAATTACTCTGATGCTTTCAATAACTACGGACTCGCGGGGGATATCGCCCATATATCCGAAGCCTCCGGTCTTTACGTTTGCGATCTTATCAACAACGTCAAGTCCCTCGGTGACCTTACCGAATCCCGCGTACTGACCGTCAAGATGGGGAGATTCCATATGCATGATGAAAAACTGCGAGGACGCGGAGTTGGGATTTGATGTGCGTGCCATGGAAAGCACTCCCCTTGTGTGGCGGAGAGTATTGCGGGTAAATCCGTTTGCCGCAAACTCACCCTTGATGGCGGGAGCCTCCTTTTGCTCGAGCATTTCGTTGTAGCCGCCACCCTGGATCATAAAATCGCGGATAACGCGGTGGAAGATGAGTCCGTCGTAAAATTTCTCCTCAACGAGCTTCAAGAAGTTTTCAACGGTAAGGGGGGCAAGCTCGGGATAAAGCTCTGCCTTCATAGTGCCGAAGCCTGTTACTTTGATCTCAATAATGGGATTTGCCATATTTATATTCCTTTCTTAACAAGAATGATCGTTCGTGCTTATTAATCAAACGGGAAATTTCCGCCAAGGCGGAAGCTCACCGTTCATAAGTCACCAACTTAGGGTGACAAGAATAATCCGAACTAGT
>JAZNWX010000089.1:0-2195 GCA_045593575.1 Eubacteriales bacterium
TGCTCGACAAACCCCAATTTATTGCAAACTGACATATAAGAACTCTATTTGTTTTTTACACCACCTTAATTAGTCATTATTTTAGTGGCTTAATTATTTATTTTTACATACTTTTTTTCAGGAGAAATTATGACATCTCTAAAAACACAGATAGCCGTGATCGGTGCAGGACACGCAGGAATTGAAGCGGCAATCGCTTCAGCTCGACTCGGAATTGATACCGTCCTTTTCACAATGTGTCTTGATTCAATAGGAAATATGCCCTGTAATCCCTCAATCGGTGGAACGGCAAAGGGACACCTCGTCTTTGAAATTGACGCACTTGGTGGAGTTATGGGCGAAATGGCTGACAAGGTAACACTGCAAAGCAGAACACTCAATCTTGGCAAAGGTGCAGCTGTTCACTCAAAAAGAATACAGGCAGACAGAAAAAAATATCAGGAGCTTATGAAATCTCTTATTGAAAAGACGGAAAATCTTCGTCTTATTCAAGCTGAAATCTGCGACTTGGAAACCGTAGCACTTGACGGTAAAAAGAAGATTACAGCTGTTATTACTTCTCTTGGCGAAAGATGGGAGTGCGAAAAAGCAATCATTTGCTCGGGCACATACCTTGATAGCCGCGTTTTTGTGGGTGATCGCAGTTTTTCATCAGGTCCTGACGGACTTTTGGCTGCAAGTGGTGGACTCTCTGCGGCACTTTTGCGTGAGGATATTCGCCTTATGCGTTTTAAAACGGGAACTCCCGCAAGAGTTAAACGATCCAGTATCAATTTTGACGTTCTTGAGCTTCAGGCAGGCGAGGAAGTTATTACCCCCTACTCTGCTCTGACGGATGAGCATTGCTTTGACACTCTTGAGCAGATTCCCTGCCACATTGTTTATACAAATGAGAATACACACAATTTAATAAAGGATAATATTCACCGTTCCGCTATGTATTCGGGACAAATTCACGGTACAGGCCCGCGTTATTGTCCCTCAATTGAGGACAAAATCGTGCGTTTTGCAGATAAAGACCGTCACCAGCTCTTCGTTGAGCCGATGGGAGAAAATACGGAGGAAATGTATATTCAGGGTTTTTCAACCTCCCTTCCTGCTTCGGTTCAACACGATATGTTACACTCCCTTAACGGATTTGAAAACGCAGAGATTATGAGATATGCTTATGCAATCGAATACGATTGCTCAGATCCCACTCAGCTCTATGCAACTCTCGAATACAAGAAAATTTCGGGACTTTACGGTGCCGGTCAGTTCAACGGAACCTCGGGTTATGAGGAGGCGGCCGCACAGGGACTTATAGCAGGTATTAATGCTTCCCTTTCGCTTCTCGGCAAAGAGCAGATAGTTTTAAAACGGAGCGATGGATATATCGGCACTCTCATTGACGATCTTGTAACCAAGGGAACGAACGAGCCATACAGAATGATGACCTCACGTTCCGAATACCGTCTGCTTCTCCGACAGGACAACGCAGACAGGCGTCTTACCGATATAGGATACCGTGTAGGTCTTATCGACGAAGAAAGATATAACAAATTTTTAAATAAAAAGGCACAAACGGATGCAGAAATTGCCCGTCTTGAAAGCACCTATATTTCTCCGCTTGTAGCCAATCCCTTCCTCGAGGCAAGGGGACTTACAACGGTGGCAACAGGCATATCCCTTGCCGAGCTTTTGCGTCGTCCCGCACTGGATTATAACTCCCTTGCTGAGATTGACAAGGATCGCCCCACGCTTTCGCGTGGTGTCAGAATGACAGCGGAAATATCCATAAAATACGAGGGCTACATCAAGCGTCAAATTGCCGAGGTTAATCGCAAATCCCGTCTTGAAGAGAAAAGAATCCCTGAGGATATTGACTATGCATCGGTAAAAGGACTCCGACTTGAAGCGATACAAAAGCTTTCAAAGGTTCGCCCCATCACTATCGGGCAGGCATCACGCATCAGTGGTGTTTCACCTGCGGACATATCGGTTTTAATGATCTATCTTGGAATTGTTTGACCGATAAATTGGGGTTTGTCGGGATGTTCGCACTCACTTTGTGCGATTGTTTCGTCCACCTTTTCAAAGGTGGCTCTCCACGAGTAGTGGCGCCCGCCGCGTAGGCGAATCGGCATTTCTTTTGTTAGCTTTTCTTTGTGCCTCTAATGGCAAAGAAAAGCGGCTAAAGGCTTTTGGTATCAAGA
>JAZNWX010000090.1:0-3943 GCA_045593575.1 Eubacteriales bacterium
GGCAAAACAATCGCACAAAATGAGTGCGAACATACCGACAAACCCCAATTTATCAATATAAATTAATTCTTTTCAAAACCTCACCGCTATCAAGATGCTTAATCTCAAAAATACCGTTTTCGTAAATCATATACGACGGAGGATTATTCTCCTTCGGATAAGTTGTCGAGCCGGGATTAATATATAGATTTCCCTTTCCAAACCGTTCTATACACAAAACGTGTGTATGACCGTGAATCAGAATTTCACCCTCCCTTAAATATCCTGCACTATCTTTATTAATCTTATGTCCGTGTGTCAGAAGCATAGAAAAGCCGTCAACACACAAATACGCATATTCTGCCATTATCGGGAAGTCAAGAACCATCTGATCAACCTCAGCATCGCAATTACCACGCACACAGAGGAGCTTTTCACGATTTTCATTCAAAAAACCGATAACCGCCTGCGGATTATAGCTCTCCTTCAAGCTGTTTCTTGGCCCAAAATAGAGCAGATCGCCAAGTAAAATGAGCTTTTCAGCTCCCTCACTTTTGAACGCATCAATGGCCTTTTTCGCACCGACAATATCTCCGTGAATATCGGAGGCAAACATAAGCTTCATAAATAAACATCCTTTCGGGCAAAAATCGGAGAAATCCGCAAAGATTTCTCCGATTAGGTTTAATTTAACCGTTCGCTTTCGCGGACAATATTATTCTGCGTCCTCTTCTTCGTCTTCGTCAACGAATTCGCAAGTGAATTTTTCGCCACAAGCAGGACACGCAAGATTTTCAGGATCGATAGTTTCATCAAAGCAAACTACCTCACCGCAAGAAGGACAAGCAACCTCAAAGAACATGTCGTCACAATCGCAGTCGCAGTCACAGTCATAGTCATCATCGTCGCAATCGCAATCACCGAACTCGCAATCGTCACAGTCACCGTCACAGTCGCAAGCTTCGCAATCGCCATCGCATTCCTCGTCAAGGAAATCCTCAACGTCAGCAAGGTCCTCGTCAATCTCTTCAACGTAATCCTGAAGATCAACAATATCCTCGTTTATTGCCTCAACCTCGTCAGCAATATCTGTTACAAGGTCAAGAAGTGCAGCAAGAATCTTACCCTCGGGAGTGGTCTTATCAAGATCAACACCGTCAGCAAGTCCGCGCAAGTAAGCAGCTTTTTCGTAAAGTGTCATATAAAATCTCCTTTCTAAAACAGCCAGTTAATTTTCTATCAATTCGTATTATGCACGAGAGAGATATTCGCCCGTTCTTGTGTCGATTTTAAGAACCTCGCCCTCATTGATGAAAAGCGGAACCTTAATAACAGCACCTGTTTCAAGTGTTGCGGGCTTAAGTGTGTTTGTAGCTGTGTTGCCTGCAAAACCGGGATCTGTCTGAGCAACAGCAAGCTCAACGAATGTGGGGGGTTCAACGCTGAATACGTTGCCCTTGTAAGAAATGATCTTAACCATCATTTCTTCCTTAACAAACTTGAAGTTTTCACCAAGCTTGTCTGCGTTAAGAGGAAGCATATCGTATGTTTCCATATCCATAAAGTAGTAAAGATCACCGTCTGTGTAAGAATACTGCATATCCTTTCTGTCGATATGAGCATTTTCAAATTTGTCAGTGGGGTTGAATGATCTTTCAACAACACCGCCTGTGATGACGTTTTTCATTTTTGTTCTAACGAAAGCAGCGCCTTTACCGGGTTTAACGTGCTGAAATTCAACAACCTGCCAAACTGTGCCGTCACCCATATCAAAGGTTACACCGTTTCTGAAATCGCCAGCCATAATCATAATAAATTACCTCCATAATGCATTGTGCATAGTTTTACACTCTATTATAAAACATTTTTTCTCATTTTGCAAGAGTTTTTTTCACAATTTATGCATTTTTTTACAAAAATGTTGTATTTGGATACAAATCAGGTTTGTCGGGATGTTAGCACAAACAGCTTCACAATCAAAATCCAAAGTTCAAATATATAATATATTATAAAATTATGAAAAACAGTTGACAAACGAGTTAAAATGTATTAAAATATACTGAATATATATTGTTATTTTTAAGGAATTTAGATTATGATAAGAAGTATGACCGCTTTCGGCAGACACACCGAAGCAGTAAACAACAAAAACATTACAGTTGAAATCAAAAGTGTTAACAATCGCTATTTCGATTGCTCTGTTCGTATTTCAAGAAACTATTCATTTCTTGAAGAAAAAATCAAGCCCCATCTGCAAGCTCACGGAATAAGTCGCGGTAAGGTGGACGTTTCAATTACCATTGAGCCCATTGGTGGCTCCGATGTGATGATCTCTCTTAACGAGGATTACGCAAAAGCATATTACAATGCCCTTTTGCAGTTAAAAGAAGCTCTTGACCTCCCCGGCGAAATAACAGTTGCTACGCTTCAACGCGACAGCAATATCTTCACTCTTTCAAAAGTTGAGGAGGATGAGGAGCAGGATTTTGCAGATCTTTGTCAGGTTCTCGACATTGCTATTGAAAGATTTATCACAGCTCGCGAGAGGGAGGGTGCAAACATCGAATCCGACCTCAGATCAAAGGTTGAGGGCATCAAGGAGAGAGTTGCAATTGTTGAAGCACACAGTGAGGAGGATATCGGCTCTTACCGAAGCCGCCTTGAAGAAAAGCTACGTGCAGTGCTTGACGACAACAAGGTAACACTTGACGAAAATCGGATTTTAACCGAATGTGCAATCTTTGCAGACAAGGTAGCCGTTGATGAGGAAATCGTTCGACTTCGCTCACACTTTAAAGCATTTGAGGATATTCTCTCTTCAAACGAGCCCGTTGGAAGAAAGCTCGACTTTCTTATGCAGGAGATGAACCGCGAGACCAACACAATCGGTTCAAAATGCTCAAACTCCTCAATAGCACACGTGGTTGTTGACATCAAGTGCGAGCTTGAGAAAATCAGAGAGCAAATTCAAAACATAGAGTAAGAGGTAACAGTAATGAAGTTTATCAACATCGGATTTGGAAATATGGTTGCTGTAGAAAGAATAGTTGCTATTGCAAGCCCCGATTCCGCACCTATTAAACGTCTTGTACAGGACGCAAAGGAGGGCGGAAGAACTATTGACGTTTCCTGCGGCCGCCGAACAAGAGCAGTTATTATAACCGATTCAGAGCACGTTATCCTTTCAGCCATTCAGGCAGAAACGATAGCTAACAGAATGGATGATACCTCATACGAGGAAGATGAAGAGGAGGAAGAGGAATGAGCCGCGGACTTTTAATTGTTGTTTCCGGCCCCGCAGGAAGCGGAAAAGGCACAGTAAATTCTCAGCTTGTTGCAACGGGAGATTTCGTTTTCTCTGTTTCTGCGACGACCCGTGCTCCCCGTCCGGGAGAGGTTGACGGTGTGAATTATCACTTTATCGACCGTGAGGAATTCCGGCGTCGCATCGACGAAAACGGTTTTCTCGAATACACTACCTATTGTGACAACTACTACGGTACGCCTCTCAAAGAGGCACTTGCAGTGCTTGACAGCGGTAAAAACCTTATTCTTGAAATTGAGTGCGACGGTGCAAAAAACGTCAAAAAGATTTTTCCCGACGCAGTTCTAATTATGCTGATTCCTCCAACGTTTGCAATTCAGGAGGAACGTCTCCGCGGAAGAGCAACGGAAACTGAGGAGGTTATACTTAAGCGTCTTGAAAAGGCAAAAAAAGAAATTGCTCAGATTGATGCTTATGACTATATCGTTTATAACTACAATGGCGGTTCGGCAGTTGCCGCCGATGATATTAAGGCGATAGTCCGTGCAGAAAAGCTTGCACGTCACCGTCAGCCCGATGCCGCACAAAAATATTTTGAAAATTAATTACTTAAATTTAAGGAGAAAATAATATGCTTCACCCAACAATCAAAGACCTCACAAAAGACGAATACAACCGCTATGAGCTCACTCTCGCAAC
>JAZNWX010000091.1:0-4827 GCA_045593575.1 Eubacteriales bacterium
TTGATTCCGTCCTTTTCAAGAGCAGAGAATGTATAGCTTTCGCTGTTTTTAAGAGGATGCATCGCAGCGAGTATCATAGAGAGCCAATTTCTGCACTTCTTTATTTTGAAATCACTTGCAAATTTTTGAGTCAGGCTTGAATTCTCCTCAAGCTTTTCAAGTCGGGACCTTGTGTGTGCGGTTATGTAAAGTCGCTCTCTTGCACGGGTAAGTGCAACGTAAAGAATACGCATTTCCTCTTCAATTTGAGCATTGGTAATTTCAAGGGCTACAGCTTCACGAATGGGAGTATTAAGACGTGCCATACCACTCTCATAAGCGAGCTTCAATCCGATTCCCGCACGGGAATGGTAGAGAAGATTTGGCTTGGTATCCTCATTACTGAAGGAGCTTTGCGTATTACAAATAAAGCAGACAGGGAACTCCAGTCCCTTTGATTTGTGAGCAGTAATCATCTGAACCGCATTGGTGTCCGCATCCTCGTGAGTGAGGGAAGGCACCTTTTTATTTTCAATCAACTCATTGATATAAGAAATAAAGTTGTTCAAGCCCTTGAATGAACCCGCCTCAAATTTTCTTGCAAGCTCATAAAGACGTGTAAGGTTTTGCGAATTTGCACCGTCAAGAGAGTTGACCGAGAGATCGCGATAGATAAAATTCAACAGCTTATCTATTGAAAGTGAGGTCGCAAGTGAACGGTATTTCGTCAGCTTATCCATAAAATAAGCATTTTTCTCAATTATGGTTTTGTTTTCGCCTTCGAAATATCTGAGTGCCTCAAATAAAGACATCTTTGAATCTGCATTTGTTCTTATTTCTATAAGCTCGTCCATTGTATATGCAAAAATGGGCGAGTAGAGAGTTGCAGCAAGGGGAATATCTCGGTGGGGGTTATCAATGCTTGAAAGCAGAGAGATCATAAGAAGCACGTCGGGTGTTTCAAAAAGGTCATATTTTGAGTTATCCGAGCAAGGAATATTAAGAGCTTCAAGTGCACGCGAAATATCTCCTGCAGGAGTCGTTGAACGCATAATAATGGCAATATCACGTGCTTCGATCTTCTTACCGTTCGCTTTGTATTCGTGATTGATAAGACGTTGAATTTCGTTAGCAATCCATATAGCTTCGGGGTTAATATCGGTTTCTTCTTCATCATTTTCGCCGTCGTCCTCTTGTGCAGATTCGTCCGCTGTAACAACGGTAACGGTGACAGGAGGAGAAGCAAGGACTCTTCCTTTTTCTTCCTTTGAAAAAATCAGGTTGTCATCGGGAGTGTATTCTATGCTTTCTCCGCAATTTCCAAACAGGAATGAGAAAATTTTATTCGTGAATTTAATCACGTTAACGTCGCAACGGAAGTTGTTTGACATAAATATCAATGCGTTATCGGAATCAAGAGTTTCCTCATAAGAGGGGAAGCTCTTTTTATATCCTGCAAAAACGTCCGTGTCAGCACCGCGGAAGCTGTAAATACTCTGCTTTATATCGCCGACCATAAATCTGTTGTTGGGCTTCGATATAAGGGTAAATATTCTGTCCTGCATGGCATCAACGTCCTGATACTCGTCAATATAGATCTCATCGAATTTGTCACGGTATGAAAGAGCAATATCACTCGGATTTCCGTTTTCATCTGTAAGAAGCTGATAAGCAAAGCGTCTTATATCGTTAAAATCGAATGCCTTGCGCTTGGTTTTTTCCTCCAGGGCTGCTTTTTCAAAGTCATTGAGTACTGAATAAAGCGAGAGAAGAATATCGGCAGTTTTAAGAATCGTTTCTTTGATTTGGTCTGCCTCAAATGAGAAATATTTTTCTTTAAGCGACTTTATAAAAGCACATTCCTCGTCCCTGAGTGCTCTGCACAAAAGGATCTTCTCAGTTTGGTATTCCTTTTTAAGAGTTCCAAGGCGTTGCTTGTTGAAGGAAAGCACACAATCACGCACCAAGGAGTAGTTTTTATCAAGGAGTGCCTTTTCAAGACGCGAGAAAAACTCCTTTTCGTAAGAGAAAACCGCAAGATAAGCCGCTGAAGCGTTCTCGTCCTCAGAGATAGTGTCGCAGCAGGAAACAAGTGCTGAGTGATAGCTGCGGACACCGTTTAATACGTACTGATAAATGATTTTTCCCTGTCTTGTTTCAAAGAAATTCTTATCTGCACTTGCTTCAAGCTCTTTAGCAAAGGAAAGTATTATGCCTGTGCCTTCGGTTTTTGAGCAGAGCTTGTCCTCAAGAGCCAAGAAAATATCAGAAAGGGTATCACTCTGCTTTGCAGAGGTGAAATTTTCAACGAATGAAAGAAATGCATCGTCGTTTTCAGTCTTGCTGTCATAATGATTTTCAATAATTTCATCCATTACGGATTTTCTGAGTAATGCCATTTCACCCTCATCGGCAAGACGGAAATTTGAGGGGAGGGAAAGTCGCTGGAAATTTGAGCGAACTATATCGAGATAGAAAGAGTCAATTGTGCAGATGTGAGCACTTTCAAGAAGAACCAGCTGCTTTGAGAGAAATGTACTTGTCGGATTTTTTGCAAGCTCAGCCGATATTGCATTTGAAATCTTTCTTTTGAGGTCGGCAGCAGAAAGACGGGTAAAGGTAACTATAAGCAGTCTTGAAATATTGGTGGGATTTTCACCGTCGGTCAATCTTCTGACTATTCTTTCGGTAAGAGTAGCAGTTTTACCCGAACCGGCAGCTGCGGAAACAAGTAAGGTTTTGCCGCGGGATTCTATCGCATTTTTTTGTTGTTCTGTCCAATCGTGTCCCATAAATCCACCTCCTTATATCTTGCTTTTGCAGGCAGATGACCTGCAAATCGCCTTCATTTTGCAGTAGCGGCAGGGAGCTTTTTCTCCCTTGCGAAGAGGAATGGCATCAGCTGTGCCTCCCCTCATACTTTCGGCAACACGAATAATTGTTTCTGAAAGCATTGTATAGATCTCATCAAATCCGTTTTCACCGACAAGAGACTTGCCCTCCATAACACCGTCATCGTTAACCTTGATTTTAGAAACTATTTTCGAATCAAGATTGTGATTGATAGCATAGACGATATCAGGATCATCGGTTATAAGACCGCTTCTTGTGAATTCGTTTTGAATGAGCTTTTCAATATTGTCACCGTCACAGAAGCTGTCAACTGAAACTGTCGGTGCATTAGAAGAAAGGTACTGAATACCTGCGGGCATAAGCTCACCGCCCTCATCACAGCCAAATTCTTTTTTAGTTTCGTCACTTTGTGCCTTGCAAAGTGAGAAAAGATATATAAGCAGCTGTGTGTTAAGCCCGTCCTTGAGGTCGTCAAAGGAAAATTCCTTGCTTCCTGTTTTATAGTCAACTATACGGATATATACGTTTCCGTCCTTTTTATAGGTGTCAACTCTGTCGGCAATACCGCGAAGAGAAACGGTGCTTCCGTCCTTAAGCTCAAATTGAAGTGCGTTTATTCCGCCTTCCTCCATACCAACCTTCAGCTCAAAATATGAGGGCATAAAGTCACTCTCCTTGAATTCGCCGATAAGGTTTTTGGCAATCATAAACGAGAGCTTGTTGAGTCTTAAAAACAGATGCTTCGTTCTGTTGGATAGAGCATAATCCTCTCCAAGAAGCTCAAAAAGATAATTATGCACGGTTTTCTGAAGGATTGCGTCAATCTCCCCGTCGCTGAGCGTGAGGTTAAGTGTACCGTCCTTGGTTATCTCCTTCATAAACATTTCAAGAATGTAGTGAATGAACGTACCAATATCATTTAATTGGAAAACTGCCTTTTTACTTTCGCGAAGTCCTAAAACGTATGAGCAGTAGTAGTCGAATCCGCACAATACGTATTTTTCAAGTCGCGATTGAGTCAGGGAAAGTCGTTCACCAAAGATTTTTTTTACTATTTCCGGTGAAACCGAGCAACTGCTTTGTGCGAGAGGGATGTTGAGCATTTCTTCAAATGAAGTATTGTTGTCATCGCTCTTGATAATATCCTTCAGCTTGTCGGAATTTGTATATCCTTTGGTCTTTGTGTACGTTTCTTTTGCAAGCTCTATGTTCCATATCTTGTCAAGCGGAGAAAGCGAGCTTTCCTGTATTTCGGGAATGAAGGGAAGTAAGCTCTTAACTCTTCCTATAGCAATTGATTGCTTTTGTGATGCACCGTCAGAAGAGAGGACGCTTGATGAAAGAATCAGCTTTTCGCTTGGAACTGAGACAGCACGGTAAATGTAGAAAAGCTCTTCAGAAGTTTTTATGCTTGTATCGGCAGAAAGAGTAATATCAAGCTCCTTGAGCAGCTCCTTATCGCTGTCGGTAAAAACACCGCCTTCCTTAATTGATGCAGGAAATTCGCCTTCATTAAGTCCCATAAGAATTGCGCATCTGATTCTATCGGTACGAAGCATAGATGCAGAACCTACAGTGACCTCATCAACGGAGGTCGGAATAGTACCTATGTCGCTCTGTGCAAACATAAGCGAAAGTGCGGCCGAAAATTCATCAAAGGTGAACTCTTTATCTCCAAAAACGGTTGCAAGGTCATAGAGAATATTGAGTGTGAGAGTGTAGATCTTCATATCCTCGTCAGCTGCCTTTTTATTGTTGCGGGAAAGATTGTCCGAGCAGCTCTTTCTGACCTTTTCTGTTATGTTTGAAGCTTTTAAAAATTCGATGGTGGCACTACACATCTCTTTTACAGAGGATGCGGCATCAAGCATAGCAAAATACCGTAAAAGCGGGGGAGTAATAGCTTCTTTTACACAGTTTGCGGTGGCAAGAATCTTTTTACCTCTTTCGCTGAGGCGTGCAGAGTAACCGTCGGGAAAGTCGGAGGCCAAGCGG
>JAZNWX010000092.1:0-2213 GCA_045593575.1 Eubacteriales bacterium
GAGGCTGCGGCTGGTAAAATCCAGATCCACGAGAAGAACCCGTTTCCCGCTCCGGGCGTACGCGAGAGCGAGACCCAGCGCGGTGGTGCTTTTGCCGACCCCGCCCTTGGACGAGGCAACCAGCAGTCTGTGATAGGACGGCATAGAAAACCTCCCGAGAACGGACAATCTGAAAATGGCTGATAAAAAACAGCTGCCTGAATTAAATTAAATCAAATAAGCGTAGGCGATAATAGAGAAGAGGAAAAGCACAATTCCAAGAATGAAACGGAATATAGCGGGGAGCTTTTTAGTGAGATCACCCTTCTTCTGCTTAAGACCAAATATGAATGAAACTATACCGAAGCCCAAGATACCGGGAACGATTGCCATAGCTGTGTATAACCAGCCCCAGCCAAAACGAATATGGGAATAATAATCCAAATAACCAACACCTGCCGAGAAAATGCCCATAAGTGTGAAGCAAAGGAAGAGAGCTGTCAAGAGATCAAAAACGAAATTAAAGATAGCGAGCTTATTTGTATCACCCGACGATTCGGGAGCAGGTCTTTGATTCATTGGAGCATATCCCATCTGGGGGTTATAGGTATTTGAAAAGGAATTGCCGCAAACGGGGCAAAAAGCTTCGTGATCAGCATACTGCGAACCACAATTCTGACATATTTTCATAAAATCCTCCTAAAAAATAGATTTGATAATATATTTTACACCTAAAGTCACAATTTGTCAATATTTTGCATAAAAACCCCCCTCGCACCGAGGTGCGAGGGGGGGAAGTTGTTTAAGAGGATTATTTGTTGAGATATTCAGAGATCAAATCAAGAATACCTTCGTATGTATAATGTCCTTTTGCAACAGAGATTTTGAAATACTGAACGTTGAATGCAACAAACTGTTCGTAAGTGAGATAATCAGCGAAATCTTCGTATGTATAAAGACCATACTTTTCAATATCGTTCTGCATCAATTCAGCATCGAACATCATTCCTTCGCCAAATGCAAAGTAGTTGAAGAGATCGTAATCTTCAAGCATAAAGTCTGTTGAGAACATACCTTCAACAAGGATGTTATAGTGAAGTGCGGATATGATACCGTATGCTTCGATATACTCTTCAGAAATTTCGAAGGAATCAAGAGTAACCGTTGTATAGGAGTCGCCACTCTGTTTTACGAAGTTGTGTCCAACGTAGTCAGCAACTGTTGTTGCGTCAATTGAAACGTACTTGTTAAGATCAGCATCGAAGAACTGATGAAGGTTAACCACCTTAACTTGAGTACCGTCACTGAAGTTCAACTTAATTACAGTATTGTTATCAAAACCGTGATTGAAGATGATTGCCGCGGGAACTGCTTCATAGTTACCTGTGAAGTGGTTCCAAACAAGGAGCATATCGTCAGTAGTAACAGCATCAATTCTCTTTTGTGTACCGTCAGCAAGGGTGATGAGTGTGTCACCTGTTACGCAAGCGCCACTAGCTTCCTTCAAGGTTCCACCGGCAAATTCGGAATAATCGTACAATTTAGCGGAGCTGTCATAACTTGCACTAAATGTGTTTGTAAACTCCAATCTTCCTCCGTTGTTATCTTCAAATACATATTTCAATGTTATGTTTCTTATTCCACTGCTTGTGCTTACAAGACCGTTTGAGGAAGTTATTACGAAATAAAGCTTATTACCGCTATTGTTAACTACTACTGGCATAGCATAGATACCATTACTGGAGTGTACAGCTGCTGTATTTGTAATTGTTAATGTGAAGTCGTTATTATCGGCTGTGTATGCCCAAGATGGATTGCTTCCGTTCTGCTGACCTGTAGATGTGGGTGTATAGTCGGAAAGCGAAATTGTTTTATATTGTTTTTCTGCAACACTCCAGTATTTAATTTGAATTCCTTCAAGTGCAGGAGCAGCCAAAGACCAAGTGGTGCTCGTTCCTTTTTCACCAACTAACAATATTGATCCGTAATCTTTTGCTACTGCGGAAGGAGCCTCTTTGCTTGTTTCGGTACCTATTACCTTTAATGTTGCAGTGTATTCCTTGCCGTCAATAGTTGCAGTGAGTGTGTAAGTTACGCCTCCCGCTACAACAGTAATAGGTGATGTAGGCTTAGCAGAGCCATTTACAAGATAATTGGAAGCAGTAGTTCCATTTACAGTCATAGAAAGCTTGCTAAAATCAAGTGCATATCCGGAAGCTGTATCAAGATCTACG
>JAZNWX010000093.1:0-3071 GCA_045593575.1 Eubacteriales bacterium
GACCGCTTGGCCTCCGACTTACACAATACCAGTCTAACGACCAATGCAAGGACGCTACGAAAAAATATGACCAAGGAAGAAAGACATCTCTGGTACGATTTTCTAAAATCTTTACCTGTTACTTTTAACAGACAAAAAGTAATAGAGAAATATATTGTGGATTTTTACTGTGCATCTAAAAAGATAGTAATAGAGCTTGACGGCTCTCAACATTATGAAGAAAAGGGTATAATGGAAGATAAAGAAAGAGATGAATTTCTGAATAGTCTTGGTCTTAAAGTTTTAAGATATTCAAACTTTGATATAAATAAAAATTTTGATGTAGTGTGTCAGGATATATTGAATAATATGTAAACCAAAGTTAATCATAGGCTTCCCCTGGGAGGGGAAGCTGTCACCGCAAGGTGACTGATGAGGTGTAGAAAACGAAGTTTTCGTGCACTGCTTCAAGATGAACCTTAATTTATACCTTTCCACCTCATCCGAGTTTTGCTTTGCAAAACCCACCTTCCCCTCAAGGGGAAGGCATTACAGATATACCAATAAATTATACAATTCACAACAAAAGCAGAGTTGATTTTACTCAACTCTGCTTTTTGTTATAAGCGATTAAATTTTTACCACAGTGAACTTGTCTTTTTAACGTGTTTTAAAACTGCTGAATAATCCATAACCGTAATTCTGCCATCTTCATTTACATCTGCACAGGCAAACTCGTAATTTTCAAGAAGTTTTGTCTTTTTAACATGTTTCATAATTGCAGAATAGTCCATAACTGTGATTTTGCCGTCACCGTTAACATCACCGATAAGGTGAATTTTCACGTTCTGAACTATGTCTTCATCAGCAACCACGATTTCATATTCGCGGGTTACATGATTATTTTTATACACCTTCATTGTGTATGTTCCGGGAGCAACATTTTCAACAACAAAATCGCCTTTTGTTCCTGCAAGAATTGCTGAATAGCTTTCTTCTTCAGAATCTGCAAGAATGAAATCAATGAACAGCACATCATCCTCGCTTCCGAAGGATGTCGCTGTACCGCTGACCGATACGCCGCTTTCTGTTTCTTCATCACAGGTGAACTCGAAGCAGATGACCGCATTTTCGTAGACGTAGCTCAACTCGCTGATTGTCCACTCGTAATCCTCGGCAGCAATGCCGTTAAGTTTTACCGAAATATCCTCTGCATTTGCAGGGAAAATGGTGTCACCGTACAAACTGATCTTCGCGTTGAAGCGGTATGTATGGCCGATCTGGAAGACATCACCGTCGCTCATTGCGAATTCAGGTTCTCCATCGGTAATGTCATACCAATAGCAAATACCAAGGCTATAGCCGGAATCTGCAGGAACACTGCAGCCCCACTTGTAGGAATAATCAGAATTGTCGATTGCAACACCTGCGGAAGGCTTTGTCATACCGTTGATAATAATTTCATCCACCGGTGTTTCGTAAACAGGAGCAAGAACAACGTCACTGTAGTATACCGTGTAGGTGGTCTCTGCAGAATCGTAATTGCCGAACCAACCGCTACCGCCCGGATTGGCGACCTCCTGATGGCTCCAATAACCGAACACCTTGCCCTCGGGTGCCGGGTCTGCCACAATGTAGATCACCTGATCCTCTGCCGCATGAGTGATGGGCTGAGTATGTGCCTCGTCGGCATAGGCTGTACCGTTTTCGACAGTGATGTTATGAAGTCCTGTGAATACGGCATTGATCTTGATTTCGGTTCCGCCGGGCACTGTGTAAGTTTCACCCGGCTGATATATTTTGCTTCCGATCTTCCAACCGTCGAAAGTGGAGCCCTCAGGTACGGCCACGCCGAACTCTTCAAGGGTTTTAAAGGTATAGGTGCCGCCGTCGAAGATCTTTTCCGTTACGGTTTTTCCGCCCGCGGTGATCGTTAAGTTGGAATAGCTTGTGAAGCCGGAGCCGTCACAGGAGATGACAAGATCCTCGGTAACATTTTCCACGGTATATATTCCGTCTTCATCGGGAGTTACGATTTTATCGTTTACATAGACAACAAGCTTGTCGGGATCGGTCAGCTCGTAGTAATCGTTGGGGGAAATCACAAAGCGACAGGTTCCGCCCTCAACTATTTCATTCCAGATCCAGCCTCTATTCGACACATAGCACTTCATACATGCGTCGGTCGCGGTGTAGATACGCTTGACATCAACAGTATAGTCCTTATGGATATAGCCTGCCTGCTGTAATAAAGCTCCTTCGCCTTCTACAAAAACATAAAGTCCGCAACTTACGTTTACATCATTAGGATATTCAGAGTAATCAAGCGTTACTTTAGATTTGGAATAAGTTTTCGGTTCAGCGTTGGAATTGGGACGGGTAATGGTAATGGCAGGCTGGCACACTACCTTACCTTCCAGATAAGAGGACAACGTCCAGCTCATCTCAAAGGTATCGCTTTGCTTGACGGTTCTCGTAAGCTGAATAGGATCGCCTTCACCCTCGGGCGTGGTATTAAGCTTAATTGCCTCCCCGGAAATCACAATGCACGACTGCATATCGTGGAGATCCTTCCAATCCCAATCGGTGATATCAGTACACTCATCGCCGTCCCTGTCAACACCGACAAACAAAGCTGTTTCGGGAATAATTTCAGATGCAGGGCGGGAGTTAAGAGCCTCGTTACCGTCACTGTATGTAAAGGTAAGACCGGTGAAGCCCATCTGACCTTCAAAATATCCGCCGTTGATGGTTGGATAGTTTGCGTGAAAATGACTATCGAGTGCCTGAACTACACCTGTTACGCCAAGTATTTGATAAACCTCACAATTATCAAAATGATGGACTGAATAACCGTCGGAGATGAATTTACCGCCGTTGATAACAGTGCGTCCCGTTTCTTCGTACGGTGTTATCTCTTCGTCATTGGGGTGATATTCATACGGGAAATTAAACCAGTCCGAAATTGTTGTACCAAAGGCAGCAAGCTCACGGGCGCACATATCCCTGTTCTCGTATTCGGATATCAAGCCTTCGCTGTTTGCGATAAAGGTACCGTCGTTGATCTCTACGTCCACAAAATCCGCAATCAC
>JAZNWX010000094.1:0-2720 GCA_045593575.1 Eubacteriales bacterium
CACCTTGACAACACGGGATATAAGAAGATTAAGATTCCCGCAACGGGAGCAGCCATTTCAGAAAAGGATATTAAAAAAATATTTAATTAATATATAGGAGAAGATTATGAAAAACCGTCAAAAAGTAACAAAGATCATTTGTCTTGTACTTGCATTTCTTATGATTGCAGGTGCAGCGGCAATTGTATTCTCAGTTTTGGGCAGCCTCGGAGCAGAGGTTGCACACTCTCACTAAGAGAAAAGCACTCGGAGTAATCCGAGTGCTTTTCTATTCTATTTTGTCAAGTGTCAAAAAGCTGTATCCCTGCTCCTTCAGTGTGCGTATCAGCTCGGACATTATCCTTGCGTTGGTTTCACTTGTGGGATGCAAAAGCATAATCTCTCCGTTGTGAACGTTGTCAAGTATCTTCTTGAGTGCGTCCCCCTCACTTGGCTGCTTTCCGTTGTCCCAATCTGCATAGGCAAAGCTCCAGAATACCGTTTTGTAACCGAGTGACTTTGCTCGCAAAAGCATTTCCTTATCAAATGAACCCTCGGGCGGACGGAAAAATTTTGCCATTTCCCTGCCCGTCAAATCAAAATACATTTTTTCAAGTCCCAAAACCTCGTCGCGAAACTCGTCCTCGCTGCTGCCAACAAGATTTGTGTGACTCAGTGTGTGATTGCACACTATATGCCCCTCATCTGCCATTCTCAAAACAAGCTCGGGATTCCGCTTTATCACGTTCTCCAAAATGAAAAACGAGCCGCAAACACCCTCTTCCTTCAAAACGTCAAGAATTTTTGCAACGTTACCGTTCTCATACCCTGCGTCAAAGGTGAGGTATATTACCTTCTCACCGTTTTCGTCGCCGTGTGACTTATCTACATATATACCGCCCGCACTCTCCAAAAACGAAAAAATCGGATCACTTATCGGTTGCTTATGCTCAGTATTTCTCTTGCAGTACCAATAAAGCTCCTTTCCTCCCGCGGTGATGGTCGGCACCGTATTTATAAGAAAAAGGAAAACAAAAATTAATATCAAAAATCTTTTTTTCATTATATCACCCCTCATAACTATTATTTCAGATATTTCTGTGATTTTGCATTGAAAATCTTGTCAAAAGGGCGGCTTTGGGCTGTCATTTGCTTCTTTTTTTGTCAAATTCCGTATTATCAACATTTGTTGAATTTAATTTAATAATTAGTTGACACTAAAGATATATACTGAGTTTGTAAAAAACAGAAAGGAGAATATTATGGAAGAAGCAAAAACCTATTCTTTAATATTAATAGTAGTATTTATCTCGTTCCTCGGCTTTATCACAGAAAATGTTTTCATCTATTTCAGATACGGAACCATCGACAACAGAAATATGACTCTTCCCTTTCTTCTTGGCTACGGTCTGACCGTTCTGACGTTCTATAAGCTGTTTGGAACACCCTCAAATCCGCTATTTTGCGGCAGAGAATTGGCAATAGATAGCTCATTTGTTTCGTCATTCTATTACTTTGCCATAGTTTTCATCTGTATCAGCATAGGCGAGCTGATACTCGGACATCTTGTTGAGCGTGTATGCGGCATAGTTTGGTGGGATTATTCAAGCATCCCCCTGAGTGTGACAAAATACACATCCGTTCCCACAAGCACTCTTTTTTCGCTCTTTATCACCTTTTTTATGGGCTACGTCTTCAACCCAATGCTCGAGCTTCTCTCAGGCATCAATTCAACTCTTTTAGCAGTCATTTCAATTTCGCTTCTGGTATTGCTGAGCATAGATTTTATTAACAGCGGAGTATATATGCTGAAGCACCGCACAACGCTTAAGCTATGGCGAGTGGATTTCAAACGCTCACTGAAGCAAATATTGATTGAAATGAAAGGACGTTTTTTGGCACGATGAAGCACCTTGCGAATATTTTGACCGCCTCAAGAATAGTTATGGCGATAATTTTGTTAATTTTTTTCAAGAAAATTTCAGTTTTATTTTTAATAATATATACAATTGCAGAATTTACTGATATAATAGATGGTACAATAGCACGAAAAACCGGCAGCTGCTCACAGAAAGGGGCACTCCTTGATTCAATTGCTGACTTTTTACTTGCGGCAAATCTTGTCAAGCTCGTTTTCACAATGAAGCTCATAACAAAAAAGCTGGCAATATGGCTCTTTGTCGCCCTTGGAATCGGCTTGCTCTCACCGATAATTAATTTTATAAAGCACAAAAAGGTATTTTTCATTCACTCAATTCCCTGCAAGATCTTCGGGGGCTTGCTTCTTGTGGTTCCCTTTGCAATATATTGGGGCTTCATTGATACATACCTTGCTTTCGCCATCGCAGTTTTAACACTTGCTATGACGGAAATTACAATTATGAGCATTATTATGAAGGTGCCGGATCCCGATGCTAAATCAATTTATTCTTTACTAAAGGAAAACCGTGTTTCAAACGCGTAATTTTTCAGATTGGAGACAGCTATGTTTAAAATTCTTATTGCCGAGGATGACAAGGAGCTTCGTCAGCTCTTTTCGCACATCTTAACCAAGCACGGATACTACGTTAAGGGTGTTTCAAACGGTCAGGAGGCACTCGACGCATTTGACAAGGACTATTACGATCTTATCATTTCGGATATTATGATGCCCGTGATGGACGGCTATGAGCTGGTTCGCCTTCTCAGAAGCTCGGGAAATACCACTCCCGTAATGATGATAACCGCCAAGGACGCCTTTG
>JAZNWX010000095.1:0-4449 GCA_045593575.1 Eubacteriales bacterium
ATTGTAACACCAAGGTCAGCAATCATCTTACATTCTGCAGGGTCTGCACATTCGCCTGCACCGATAACGCCGTCTTCTTCACCACCAATAGAGCCAACCTCTGCTTCAAGAGAGATGCCCTTTTCAGTTGTGATTCTGACAAGCTCTTTTGTTTTTTCGATGTTTTCTTCAATGGGGTAGTGAGATCCATCAAACATTACGGATGAAAATCCTGCTTCGATGCACTTAAGAGCACCCTCATATGAACCGTGGTCAAGGTGAAGAGCAACGGGAACTGTAATTCCAAGTCCTTCGATCATGCCTTCAACCATACCAACGATGGTTTTGTATCCGCACATATATTTACCTGCACCCTCAGAAACACCGAGGATAACAGGGGAGTTCATCTCCTGTGCTGTCTGAAGAATGGCTTTTGTCCATTCAAGGTTATTAATGTTGAACTGACCAACTGCATAGTGGCCTTCTTTTGCTTTTGTAAGCATTTCTTTTGCTGAAACAAGCATTGTAAAAATCCTCCGAAATAAAAATTTACCAACAAATATTATATACTATTTTCAAATAAAAATCAAGTATTTACGAAATTTTTTATTCCAAATAGCAAAGTATTTGGAAAAAAATGCAAATAAAAAATATTAACAGTGTAAAAATATCTTGACAAACGGCAAAAAAGCGTGTAAAATATAAGAGTAACTAAAATGGTTAAGTATGGCTATTACTATACATTATAGATTACACTATTGAATTTTTGAAAACTAAATATGAAAAAGGAGGTGCAATATGAATCCATTATGGTATGTTCTTGTGGCAGTTATCTCAATTGCAGTCGGCGTTTTTGCGGGTATGATTCTTCGCAAAAAAATCGCAGAAGGCAAGATTGGTTCTGCCGAAGAAGAAGCCAAAAGAATCGTACTTGACGGCGAAAAGCAGGCAGAGACCAAGAAAAAGGAAGCCCTTATCGAAGCAAAGGAAGAAATTCTTAAGCAGAGAAATGAATCTGAGCGTGAGATGAAGGAGCGTCGTGCTGAGATTTCTAAAACCGAGCGCCGCTTGGTTCAAAAGGAAGAGAATCTCGACAAAAAGAGCGAGATTCTTGAAAAGAAAAATGACCAGCTTGATAAAAAGCTCAAGGATGCAGATGCTGTCCGTGCACAGATCGACGAAGCTCTTAACAAGCAGCTTAAGGTTCTTGAAGAGATTTCAGGTCTTTCCGTTAACGAAGCCAAAGAGCAGCTTATCGAAAAGGTTGAAAGCCAGGTTAAGCACGAGCTCGCTCAAAGACTTGACGAGCTTGAGCAGCAGTTCAAGGAAAATTCTGAAGAGAAGGCAAGAAACATTTTGTCCCTTGCAATTCAGCGCTGTGCGGCAGACCACGTTGCAGAAGCAACAATTTCTGTTGTAAACTTGCCCAGTGAAGAGATGAAGGGAA
Source organism: Eubacteriales bacterium (assembly GCA_045593575.1). Taxonomy (GTDB): domain Bacteria; phylum Bacillota; class Clostridia; order Oscillospirales; family CAG-272; genus RGIG4608. Next base: position 1,427 of record JAZNWX010000095.1, read on the forward strand.
GAATTATCGGTCGTGAGGGTAGAAATATCCAGAAGATCGAAACACTTACGGGTGTTGAGCTCATTATTGACGATACTCCCGAGGCAATTACTATTTCGGGCTTTGACCCTGTGCGCCGTGAGGTTGCAAGAGTCGCGCTTGAAAAGCTTATCTCAGATGGCCGTATCCATCCCGCAAGAATTGAAGAGATGGTTGAAAAGGCACAGAGAGAGGTTGATGCTTCTGTTAAGCAAGCAGGTGAAAGAGCCACATTTGAAGTTGGCGTTCACGGTATAAATCCTGAGCTTGTAAGATTGCTCGGTCGCTTGCGTTACCGTACAAGCTACGGTCAGAACGTACTTAAACATTCAATTGAAGTTGCATTTTTGGCAGGTATGATGGCTGAAGAACTTGGTGTTGACGCAAATGCGGCAAGACGTGCAGGTCTTCTCCACGATATTGGTAAGGCGTTCCCGCACGACGTTGAGGGATCTCACGTTGAAATCGGTGTTAACGCAGCCAAAAAGTACAAAGAAAGCAAAGAGGTTGTTCACGCAATTGAGGCACATCACAATGATGTTGAGCCCAAAACTATCGTGGCAATTCTCGTGCAGACAGCAGATGCTATTTCCGCTGCAAGGCCCGGTGCACGCCGTGAGGATATGGAAAACTATATCAAGAGACTTCAAAAGCTTGAAGAAATTGCAACAAGCTTTGCAGGAGTTGAAAAGGCGTTTGCTATCCAGGCAGGACGCGAAGTTCGCGTTATGGTTAAACCTGAACAGGTCAACGATGAGGGTATGAAGCTCATCGCAAGAGAAATGGCCGCTAAGATTCAGGCAGAAATGAAATATCCCGGTCAAATCAAGGTACACTTGATAAGGGAAAGCAGAGTTGCAGATTACGCAAAATAATCTCAACTTAATTCTCAACAACGATTTGTGTTGTGTTTATATATATTTATCATAAAACCAACCTGAGAGTTATCTTCCGATTTTATTATTGGAAGTTTGAGTATAAAAGAGGCGCTACACCACACGTAGCGCCTCAATTTTTATATTATTTTATTTATTCTTTTTTGCCTTGAATGTGATGGTAAAGGTTGTGCCTTCATCCTCATTTGATTCAACACTCAGCTTACAACCAAGCATATCGCATTTTTTCTTAGCGATGGATAAGCCAAGTCCGTGACCGCTTACGTCACGCTCCTTGTTTGTGCGATAGAATCTCTCAAAAACGTGGGGAAGCTCATCTTCGGGAATAATCTCGCCCCTGTTATTGATTGAAAAATAAACCTTTTTGCCCGATTGATAAAGAGTAACACTGATTTTACCGTTGTCCTCGCTGTATTTGATTGCGTTATCGAACAGTATTTCAAGAACCTTGGATAAAGTTGATGCGTGTGCACGAACAACCATATTGGGCTGAATGCCGCTTTCGATGGCAACATTTTTTTCAAAAGCCACAACTTCAAACTGTAAAATTGAATTTTCAACAAGCTCACTGAGGTTTATTTCGCCTATTTTGAGCTCGTCCTTTGTTGCCTCACTTTTAGCAAGCTCGAGCATTTTATTGACAAGGTCGCTCATTCTGCCCGCTTCCTCAGAAGTGCTTTCGATCCATTTCATCTGGGATTCAACAGTTTGATCCTTGTGAGAGGAAATTATATTATTATTTGCTAAAATAACAGTCAGAGGAGTTTTAAGGTCATGCGACGCATCAGCCAAAAACTGCTTTTGCTGTTCCCAAGCTTTTTCTACGGGAGCAAGGGCAAGTGTTGCAAAGTGTATGCTGATTCCCCAAAATGCAAGCATAAAAATAAGTCCTGCAATTGCACCGTGAGTAAGGTTTTCTTTTAGTCTTTCGTTAAGATGCTCACGGGAAAGAAAAGATATGATATATCCGCCCGGAGTTGACTCACGTAAAAAGCTGATTTCAAGATCGTTGAAATTACCGCGTTTGGATTCGGAATCCATAGCAAAGCTTACCGCGGAATTAATTGATTCTTCGTCAAGATTTGTTTGAGTCACACGAATTAAATTGCCGTCACGGTCGAGTATTGCCGTGAAAGAAATCTCATATAGCTTATTATCTATGCCGAGAATATCCTGCTGAGGAGGGGAGTGATTATCCACTGCTGCCCGCATAGTTTCTTCCAAATGGTCAGTAATTTCAAGTTCTTCTCTAATGTAAATCAACAACGAAAAAGCGACGAACAATATGGCAAACAAAAGTGCCAAAAGCAACATATTGTGAAGAATCAAACGAATTTTTAATTTTTTCAACATAATTTATACTCCTGAGGTTAATTTATAACCGAGCTTCTTTACAGACGAAATATGCATATTGGATTCAACGAAAATAAGCTTTTTTCGAAGGAAGGATATGTATGCTTCAACATTATTGTCCCCTGCATCGGAATCGTATCCCCAAATTCTGACTATAAGATCCTGCTTTGAAATGATAACCTCGGGCTTACTGAGAAACATTTTTAGCATTTCACATTCCTTAAAATTGAGGTGAATGCTTTTTAAACTTTTCGAGCAAGATAATTTTGATTGATCGAGATGAAGGGTAATATCACCGTATTTCATCTCATCGAGGATAACCTCTCCGCGTCGTCTTGTCAGCACACGAAGACGAGCCATCAGCTCTTCGGGCGAGAATGGTTTTGTCATATAGTCATCGGCACCGGCATCAAGCCCGCGTACCTTGTCGTATACGGTGTCCTTAGCTGTGAGCATAAGAACGGGTGTGGTTATTTTTTTCTTTCTGAGCTCAAGACAAACGTCAAAGCCGTTCATTGAAGGGAGCATAATATCAAGGATGATGCAATCGTAAATGCCGCTTTCACCGTAAGCAAGACCGTCTGCACCGTCATAAACCACGTCAACCATATATTTATTTTCAATAAGGATATGTGCAAGTGCGTCGGCAAGACGCTTTTCATCTTCTACAATCAATACGTTCATTTGTATCTCCTTTTTGAAATAATAAACTGTAAACATATTATATTACATAATTTGAATTTACACAAGATATTT
>JAZNWX010000096.1:0-4927 GCA_045593575.1 Eubacteriales bacterium
AGCGAGTGCGAACAACGAGCAGATAAATCAAAATTTACAAACTGAAAGGGAGCAATTGAACAATTGCTCCCTGAATTTATTCAATAATACTTTTGATAATCTTTTCTCCGTCGTGTTCGATGAGATAGGCATATCCACCACAAGTTATGGAGTGAGTCAGCTCTCCGTTGACAAATTCGAGAGCTGCGAGATTTTCGATTCCGTATGCTTTATCTCCTTTACTGCTTGAAAGCATTATAGCATCAAAATCATCTGCTCTTTCGTTATAGTGGGGAGAAACTGTACCCTTAAGCCATCCAAGTCCCTTCTGCATCGAATAGAGTCCGTCGCGTTCTGCAAGCTCTGAGTCAGTGTATATATCCTCGAACCAGCATATTGCACCCGCTGAAAGTCCGCATATTATGACTCCTCGGTCATAGGCATCCTTAATGAGATCGAGCAGTCCGAATTCCTTCCATCTTTTAATCATATAGAGGGTGTCACCGCCACCGACATAGATAAAATCTGCCTTTTCAAACTTGCCCCGGATCTTTTCCAGATCCATCTCGCCATAAACGGTAAGGGCAACGTCAGCCTTGATGTCAAAAACTGAGGTATAGGTTTTTCTGAAGCTGTTAAAATACGGCATACTGTCGTGACTTGCGGTTCCGATAAACAGACCGTAGGGACGGTTTTCACCTGCTCTCTTTCGTGCGAGATTTGCAATATATCTATCTATTTCAAGAGTTTCCTTTGATTTTAACTCGCCACCGCCGATAGCGATAATTCTTTTTCTGATTTCCATATTTTTCTCCGTGCTAAAAAACTGAGTTTTGACGTCAAAACTGAACGCATATTCATTCTACCACAGAAATATGCAAAAATCAATGATAAATTCGGTCGCAAAATATACAATAAAACTATTTTTACTTTTGTTTTTTGATAAATTCGAGTAAAAAATGAATTGAAATATGTTTTTTATGTGATTTTGAGGTCAGAATTGCACGATGGAATTAAGTTGACAGGAAAAAAATGGAAATATATAATGAAATTACCAAATTTCACAAAGGAAGGAAAATTTATGGACAGAAAAGAAATCAAAGCAAAAATTATGAAAGCATTGACAATCGCTTTACCGGTTCTCCTCGTCGCCATATTGGCGATGCTGATCGTGGTCGCGATGAATCTCTCGGACGAAAACTCCGTACCCGTTTTCAACGATGGCGGAGTGGGATCAACTAGCAGCACGACGGGCGGTGGAGGAAATTCCAACAATTCAGGAAACAACGGAGGGAACGTATCCGATCCCGATGATAATCCTTCGTCGGATCCCACAGGTTCGGGACTTTCATTTGTCAGCAACGGTGACGGAACCTGCATACTTGACGGAATAGGTAACTGTAAGGATACGATCATCGTGGTTCCCGATGAGAGTCCTGAAGGGGATACCGTTGTAGAGGTGGCAGCAAATGCATTCAAAAACTGCAACAAAATCAGGGGAATTGAGCTTCCCGAAACGGTTGAGACCATTGGTGCGTATGCTTTTTACGGTTCCACTATAAGACAGATAACAATTCCATCAAGTGTAAGCGAAATTGGAAATTATGCTTTTGCGGGCTGCAAATATCTTGAGGAAATAGAGGTCGAATTGGGAAATCCCAGCTATTCTTCGTCGTCAGGTGTGCTTTACAATGAGGACGGAAGCTGTCTTATTACTTATCCTGCAGGCAAAACGAACAATTTTGTAATTATTTCCAAGGACGTAACAGAGATTGCGAATATGGCATTTTATAAATGCACATCCATAACGAAGGTGACGTATCACGGAACAAGTGCCGGCTGGAAATCCGTTGAAATCGGAGCAGGGAACGACGTAATCAACGAGGCGACAGTATACTGTGCAGGCGATGGAAGTAAATAATAAAAGATAAAAAAGCCACCCATCGGGGTGGCTTTTTTACTTGTTTAATAACTCATAGATGAATTAATCTTTACCGCAATTATAACTCTGTGTGATTGATGAATTTTAAAAAAACATCATTAAAATCAAAAATATCCCATAAGATGTATAAAATAATTTTTAGGGAGTTTTTTTATGTCTAAGAGGAAAACTAAGAATCCGTTTGAGAGTGTTATGCGAGAATATGACCGTGCAGACAAAAAGATTGTGGCTCTTTTGCCGGTTCTGCTCGTCTTTTTGGGAATTTTTGTTCGTTGGGTGTGCGGAAGTCCTATTCCCACACTTTATTTTGTCGGTGCCAAGGACGTTATCCCGCCCATTTGGCTTTTCGTTTTACTTTTCTGTATTTCTTATGTTGTGGCGGGGCTATCCTTGGGACTCGCACTTGGAAAAAGGGGCTGCCCATACGGTGACAAAAAATACCAGGGGGCTATGTGGTTTGTTATCTCACTTGCTATTGGTTATGCTTGGTATCCGATTTTCTTTTGTGCCCGACTTTTTTTGGTGTCGGCAGGGATGTCGGCACTCTGTCTTTTTGTCTCAATTTGTGCCACAATATGCTTTGCGAGTGTGTCAAAATCCTCGTTTTTTCTCTCGCTGATATACAACTGCTGGTTGCTTTATCTCTTTCTTTTAAATATGAAGATCTTCTTTGGAATATAAAAAAGGACTGATGTGTTCATCAGTCCTGTCTTTTATTTAGAATTAAGCTCTCTTTCAAGCCAGAGGGTGCCGAGTGAAAATGCGTTGTAAAGACCGATTTGCTCGCCCTGTTTGATAATGTTATCGGGATTATTTGAATCGATAATCTGAATGATGATTTTTTCGGGGAGCTCTTCACCTGTCGCTGCGTCCGTATAATATGACATTATATCAAGAAGCAAAAAGCATTTTTCGGTTTTGTCACCGTAGCAAATTGTGTTGCCCTCACGAACCAAGGGCCTATCTTTATATTCTAAATATTTTCCTTGTACAAGTTCCATATATATCCTCCATTATTTCTTATTACTATTAAGTATAGCATAAAGGCCGTGATAAGTCAAGTGTTATCGGCGTTTTACTATTTTTGTTGATTTTGAAGTTCTTGTGATAATGGTTGTTTCTTCGGACGGAGGAAGGGGTTCTTCTCTCATCTTTTTTATAATTTGGGCAGGAGTTTTCGATCCGAATATTGCAGAGCCTGCAACAAGCACGTTAGCACCCGCTTCAACAGCGAGAATGGCATTTTTCTCGTTGATACCGCCATCAACCTCAACATCTACGTCAAGTTTGTGATCATTTATGTAATTTCTTATTGTGCGTACCTTCTGGAGAGTTTCAGGAATCATTTCCTGACCCCCGAAGCCCGGCTCTACAGTCATAATAAGTACCATATCGACAAGCTCAAGATATGGGAAAACTGCCTCGGCAGGAGTTTTAGGTGAAATCGCAATACCGGCCTTCATATCGAAGTCCTTGATCTTCTGAATCGCATCCTTGGGACGCGAGGTACTTTCATAGTGAATTGTGATGCAGTCAGCCCCCGCACGAACAAAGCTCTCTATGTAGCGTTGGGGATTCTTTATCATAAGATGCACGTCAAAAAACAATTTTGTCTTTTTTCTGATGGACGCAATTACGGGTGGACCAAAGCTGATATTGGGAACAAAAGCTCCGTCCATAACGTCGAGGTGGAGGTAGTTTGCACCTGCCAGACGAACTCTTTCCATTTCTCTTTCAAGGTTGGCAAAATCTGCCGCAAGAAGTGAAGGTGCGATATATATCATAATTTATCTCCTTTTCTTTTTTTGAAAATTTATGTCGAAAATTAATTTTTGTCATAGAATGATATTGAAAATCCGCACAAAAATTTGCGTTGTGGAGGTTCAATATTCAGGAAAGTGGGAATAGATTGCGTAAATTTTTGTGCTTTGAGTGATAGATTTTGATTTGTCTGTTAGTTGTTCGCACGAAATAACTGCTTTGATTTGTGCGAACATCCCGATAAACCCCAATTCACCGTTTGGCAATTAAATCAACAACCAATTTTATTTACAAGGCATACGGCGTGAGCTGCTATGCCTTTTTCTTCACCTGTAAAGCCGAGCTTTTCTTCTGTCGTTGCTTTAACACTCACACAATCAAGCTCAATTTCAAGTGCACGTGCAATATTGAGTCGCATTTGCGGAATGAAGGGTGCAAGCTTTGGTGCCTCGGCAAGAACGGTAGCATCGATATTGCCGACCTCATATCCCTTTTCCTTGACAAGCTCATACACACAAGCCAAAAGCTCCAAGCTGTCGGCACCGTGGTATTCCTCGTCTGTGTCAGGGAAGTGCTTTCCTATATCTCCGAGAGCAAGTGCTCCAAGAAGCGAGTCACTTATCGCGTGAAGCAGTACATCTGCGTCGGAGTGACCAAGGAGTCCTTGGTGATGAGGAATGTTAACTCCACCGATTATCAGATCTCTGCCTTCGGTGAGCTTATGTACATCATATCCGTGACCTATTCGCATAAATCTGTCTCCTTGAGTTTTTCGATAAATTCTTCATATGTTACAAAGGTATTGAGTATCTTAATAAGCGACGAGGTTGAAAGTCTCTCGGGAAGAGACAGAGCCTTCATCAGCCTGATACGTTTTTCCTTGCTATTGTCTTTACCCATAAGCCCTGCTTCATACAGGTCAAGATTGGTTATGAGGCGTCTTTCGGTGCTGTCAGTCTTATCACAGCTGACACCTGCTTTTCTGAAAGCTTCCAGGAGTACCTCTTCACTTATACCCTCTACACCTAATTTACCCTCTTTGCCGCCCTGAGACTTTCTCTTTTCCTTACCGTAGACATCAGGTATATAGACATGGGTGATTTTATCCTCAGGTATAGATGACTTGAGAAATTTTCTTATAAGAAAACCTGCCGAGTCGCTGTCAGTGAGAACTATTATACCCTTTTCGTCAGCACGGCGTCTGAGAAGAGCCTGCTTTTCTTTATCCTTGAATATGCCGAAGCC
>JAZNWX010000097.1:0-2045 GCA_045593575.1 Eubacteriales bacterium
CCGTATCCGCTTCATTTAAGAAGGAGTAAATTACGTAATTACCATAGACTTTCACGCTTGCACAGTCGATTTTTTCGATCTCCTCGGCGAAATAATTCATATTTCTGTACTTGTTTTGTTTATTCACAAGATATAACTCAACTATTTTCTTCATATCTTCAGCTTTACCATCTGTAACCCTGAAAACTCCGATTTCGTTAATGTTTTTAGTTGCTTTAGCTTTAATAACACTGTAATCTCTAAGATAAGGAAGATCTTCATCAGTAAACATAAGAATAACGTCATCATCTAGAACATTATAGCCGCCATCAGTTTCAAAGGACACAGTAGCATTTGTTAGAAGTTCTTTTGAATTAACAGTATCAACATAACTTGGATTACCATTGATAAGAATAATCACTATAATGATAACCGCTATAATAGTTGGAATAATTGCGAATTTTGCGTATTTTTTCATAATACATATCTCCTTATTCATATATTGAATGAGTTCTAATATATCCAAGAATTGCTCTATATGCAGAAGCATTCATGTGAATTTCGTCACCCTCGCCGAATTCAGAAATTTGATCACCATTTTCATCCTTAAGTATCGATTGTGTATCGAGATATCTGACGGCTGTTTCAAATGCTATTTCCTTGACCCATTCATTAATTTGATCGATTTTACTATTAGCGATTCCATATTTATCATAGCAATTCTTTGTAACAGGAAAAACAGATTGAAGGATGATAACAGTGTTAGGACTTGTCTCTTTAATAGCATTAATCAGCTTTTTGTAATATGTTTTATATTGATTCTCCGTAAAACCCGCTGCACCATTTACTCCAAGTGTAATAATAACTATTTCTGCCTGTGCATCTTTAAGTGCCTCGCTAATTGTTAAACCTTTATCACCCACTATTACCTGATTAATAGTGGAATCAAGCGTAAGAGTATAATTTCCGGGTGGAACAAGAAGGTGTGATTTGTTAACTCCTGCTTTAAAAAAGTGGTAGGTTGTAGAATCCCCAACAAAAAAAATCTTGTCTATATACTCTTCGCCTGCATCTTCCGTCAAAGGAAGTTCAACGTCTACATCGGGATTGACCGTAGGTCTATCCGGATTTGTGGTGGTTTGAGGCAATGGCTCCGGCAAAACCGATAACGTAATCAAGCCGCAAACACATATCGAAAAGAGCACGATCGTGATTACAATCAATATTCTATATACTTTCATAAATAACCTTTCAGTTCATATAAACTACCTTTATATTATACCACAAATAATCCGCTTTTTCAATAGTTAAGAATATTTTCGACGCATTTTTTTGCAATGAGGCTAATATCTTTACTAGAGGTGATAAATTTGACTTCGCTGACAGATTATATTGGAAATACTCCTTTGATAAGGCTAACAGAATTTGAAAAGCGTATCGGCTGCAGATCGAGGATATATGCAAAATTAGAAAAGTACAATCCGTTCGGTTCGATAAAGGATAGGGCTGCATACCAAATATTAAAAGATGCAGGTGAATTCATAGAATTTGATCGTGACACTTGTGTAATTGAAGCCACCTCGGGAAATATGGGCATATCGCTATCTGCAATCTGTGCTATAGTGGGATACAAGTGTAAGATCATTATGCCCAAAAACGTATCAGATGCGAGAAAAAAGCTGATAAAGCATTACGGCGCAGAGCTGATCTTATGCGATGCAAACGGAGGAATGAGTGAGGCTACGAAAATATCGGAGCTGCTCTCCAAAGAGGATCACAATATATATTGGTGCAAACAGTTTTTCAACAAATCCAACATTAAAGCGCACTATATCTCAACAGCCCCCGAAATAGAACGTCAGCTTGGAAGTGTACCGGACGCGATATTTTCCGGCATCGGTACGGGTGGCACAATAATGGGATTGGCGAAATTCTTTAAAGCGAAGGGAAGTATGATACTTGGAGTTGAGCCAAAATCATCTCCCGTTATCACACAAAAAAAGTCAGGAAAGCACAAAATACAGGGAATCGGGGCAAACTTCTATCCTCCGCTGGTGAATATTACC
>JAZNWX010000098.1:0-5489 GCA_045593575.1 Eubacteriales bacterium
TGACAACCTTAAGACCTTTGATAATAAAATTAGGAGTAGGATTCATATTTCCAAACGGTTCAAGCAAGGATACTTCCTTTGCCAGTTGCATATTAACATCTTTGATGTTTAGCTCTCTGTCAGCTTCGATCTTGACATACAAATCCTCTTCGGTAATTCTTTCATTGGCATAATCGTTTATTTTTTGTCTAAAAGCATCAATATCTTTTCTTCTGATTGATAATCCGGCAGCCAATTCGTGACCGCCAAATTTTACGAGTAATTCTTTGGAATCTGATAAGGCATCAACAAGATTAAAGCCTTTAATGCTTCGTCCGGAACCCTTCCCCACGTCCAAATCACTGATAACACTATCATAAGCACCGGCAAAGGAAATCAGTATGGAGGGGAGACCGTATTTATCAGTTATCCTTGATGAAACGATACCTATAACGCCCTGCATCCATTCATCATCACTTACAACGATAACCTTTTGAGCATTAACATCAATATCCTTCTCAATTTTCTGATATGCTTCTTCAGCTATTCTGTTTTCTTCTATTTGTCTTTGATAATTTATCTCGCAAAGCTCATGTGCTAAAACATCTGCTGTTTCTTTGTCAGCTGCCAACAAAAGCTCAACAGCTTTTGTTGCACTGCTTATTCTACCCGCAGCATTAATTCTGGGGGCTATTGTAAAACCGATATATGTAGAAGTAATCTTTCTCGGTTTATTTCTTTTAGCAGCATTCTCTACCACAGGTCTCACGTTGGGATTGCCACCCCAGCTCGCTGCCTCAATAAGTGCTTTAAGACCTACTCGCTCGGTTCTTTCAATCATTGCAAGACCAAACTTTACAATAATTCTATTCTCATCGGTAATTGGCATTACATCTGCAATTGTACCTATTGCCGCAAGATCAGCAAAGCGATAGTAAATAGATTGAACCGCTTCTGCTTCTCTGTCACGTCCATAGAAATTCAGAATTTCAAATGCACATATTACTTTGAAAATTACTCCCACACCCGCAAGCGATTTAAACGGATAAGAGCAATCGCTTCTGTGAGGATTAATAACTGCTACCGCATTCGGTAGCATTGCTTGACACTCGTGATGGTCGGTCACGATAACGTCAATTCCAAGAGAAGATGCAAATTCCACCTCTTTAACTGCTGTAACACCAGTATCTACCGTAATTATTAATGATACATCATAAGATGAAAGCAACTTGATTGCCTCAACAGACATTCCGTAACCTTCTCCGATTCGGTCAGGAATATAATAGCTGACCTGAGCACCAAGATTCTTAAGATAGAGATAAAGCATTGTGACTGAGGTTACTCCGTCAACGTCATAATCGCCATATATTACAATTCTCTCATTATTCTCAAGTGCCATTTTAAGACGATCAACGGCCTTTTCCACGTCTTTTAGCAAAAGTGGTGAGTGCATAACCACATCATTAAAATTCAAAAATCTTTTAGCATCGGAGGCATTATGATATCCTCGATTATAAATCAAGGAAGCGCAAATTTCAGATATATTATTAGCTTCAGCAATATCCGTCACTGCAGTTTTAGTTATTTCATTTTCAATAAACTTTGATGACCAAACAGTCTTTCTGCCATTCATTTTTGCACCTCCTTAACATAATTTACATTGGTTTATATTTTTTCATAATTTCGATTGCAACCTTGATACCGTCAACAGCAGAACTCATAATCCCGCCCGCGTAGCCCGCACCTTCTCCGCAAGGGTAAATGAACGGTTCGGATACCGACACCATTCTATCGTTACGAATGATTCGTACAGGTGCAGAGGTACGAGTTTCGACTCCCGTCAACACTGCATCGGGTATTGCAAATCCTTTTATTTTTTTATCAAAAGAGAGAAATCCCTCCCTGAGTCTATTAGTTACAAATTCCGGCAAAACGGAGCTAAGATTTGTTACTTTGGTTCTATTTCCGCCTGCATAGGTAGGCATAATTCTTGAAGGTGATTTACTAACCTTATCATCAAGAAAATCTCCCATTAATTGAATGGGGGCATAATAATCTCCTCCGCCCGCAATAAATGCCTTCTTTTCAAGTGTTTCCTGAAATTCAATGGCTTTATACGGATTATTGCCGTAATCCAACCTGTCAACTGACACATTTACGGCACAGTTGGCATTAATTCCGTCACGTGCAAATCTGCTCATTCCGTTAACACAAACACCGTTTTCAACTGACGTTGCAGGAACTACTTCTCCACCGGGACACATACAGAAGGTATATACTCCTCTTCCATTTGTATCAGAAAGATTATACTCACCCACACCAAGACTTGGATGTCCTGCATATTTACCATACAAAGAACAATCGATGTCTTTCTGCAAATGTTCAACACGAACACCTACAGAATACGGCTTAGGTTCAATAAGGAGATCGTGGGACAGAAGCATTCTGTATGTATCTCTCGCACTGTGTCCCAAGGCTAAAACCATAGCATTTGTTCTATATACACCCTTTGTAGTTATTGCCTCAATATGATCTGATGCAGAATTGATTTCATCCATTCTGCATCGATATATAACCTCACCGCCAAGATGTTCAATTTTATTCAATATGTTTTGAACAACTGTTGTCAGAATATCCGTTCCTATATGGGGCTTTGATTTCGTTAATATCTCTTTCGGTGCTCCAAATTCCACAAATCGTTCAATAACATAGTTACAGATGCTGTCATTTATTCGAGTAGTTAATTTTCCATCCGAAAAAGTACCTGCTCCTCCCGCTCCAAATTGAACATTGGATTCGGTATCAAGCTGACCGGTAGCTATAAAATGCTCTAAAGCTTTAGTTCTGTCTTCAACAGAATCACCACGGTCAATGATTATTGGACGATAACCGTTTTCTGCAAGCATCAATGCACAGAACATTCCTGCAGGGCCCATTCCGACAACAAGCGGTCTATCGTAAAGCGAGTCTTCACCAAATGTGAATCTAATACTTGCTTCTTCAAAAACTCTAATGTTAGAATTGGATATTACACGGATTTCAAGTGGTGATGCAGCTAAAACAGTATATACCAGCAAAATATTGTTCCTATCCCTAGCATCAATGGATCTTTTGAAAATGGAAAACTCAAAGCTGTCAATATTGATATTTTCCCTTTTTAAAATCTTTTTTGCACGGATAATAGCAGTTTGCTCATTATCATCCAATCCAATTTTTATATTATTGATCAGTAGTTTTGTCATCATTAACAAGCTTAACGGTCACAGTTTTTTGATGACTATGAACGTTTGTAGGATAGTCAATATCAACCGTTATCTCTGAATTGCTATCCTTGAATTCGTCTCTATCGACTTCTACCTGTATTTCAGAAATGGTAGAAATAAGGGACTCCTCACCGTAAACAGTAACCTTTTTGTAATAGAAAATCTCATCACCGGGATTTCCATCATTTAAAAAGACAACCAAATCTACATTTTTCTGAATTATAGGGTCATCAAGGTAATTGGCATAGCACCAAACTAAGAATGCTAAAACGAGGCATCCGAGGAGTATTAATAATTCGTATTTCTTGTATTTTGCGGATGTTGAATAATTGTTTTTTTCTGCATATTCAACTTCATTTTCAGTTGCGTTGTTAAACTCAATATTCATACGTTCTCCTCCTTTTCCTTACTTTCATTCTTATTTTTTTTATTTCGTTTAGAGAGCTTAGGCAGATCCTTGGGTGAAAGAAGCTTTGTTAATTCAGTCTTCAAGGATTTATAATTATAGTTTTGCTTGAGTACTCCGTTGGTAACGACAGAAATCTTACCGGTTTCCTCTGAAACTACTATTACTACAGCATCACTAACCTCTGTAATACCAATTGCGGCTCTGTGTCTTGTGCCAACGGATTCGTCTATACCGTCCTGCAAGGAAAGAGGCAAAAAGCATCCTGCAGAATGAATTCTGTAATTTCTGAGAATAACTGCTCCGTCATGAAGAGGTGCTTTATTATAGAATATATTCTTAAGAAGCTGACCGGATAACTGAGCATTCAGAACCGTTCCTGTCTTAATATGATCGCCGAGCTTAGTATCTCTCTCAATAACGATAAGTGCACCGGTCTTTTCCATTGAAAGGTCACAAGCTGTTTCAGTAAGTACGTTTATTGCATTTGTAACATATTCGGAGTTTCTGTTATCATTTGAAATGTGCTTAATATTTGCAAAAGATATTTTACCCAATCTTTCAAGAACTGCACGAAGCTCCGGCTGAAACATTACAACAAGAGCAATAAGACCTACTTGAGTGAGATTGCTGAAAATAAGCATCATTGCCTTCATATCCAAAAAAGCAGTAATAATCGCCGCAAAAATTATGAAAACAAGACCAAGTGCCAATCTTCCCGCACGTCTTTCCATTATAAATTTAACAACGAAAAAGAAAACAAACCCAAGTATTGCAATATCGAGAATATCGATTAATTCAATATGCTCCACTCTATGGACAACGTGCATTTCTATCAATTTTGATAGTGCGTCCCAAAACAGTTTGATTTGCTGCATAAAATACCTCCAAATTATCTATTGTTATAGAATATATAATTAATTATAATATTTCCAGTATATTATATCATATATGTCACAAAATTACAAACATTTTTTTTATAAAAATCGATATTTTTTTAAAAAAATTTCTCTGCAAAGCCAAGGCGTTGCAGAGAAATCTATTATTTATTGAATTAAGGTTATTAATCGCAATTTTCCCAGTTATGATATACGTTCATAACGTCATCGTGATCCTCAAGATTTTCAAGCAAAAGATTCATATACTTGATGTCCTCATCATTATCAAGTGTGATGTAATTTGAAGCAATTTTATCTTTTTCACAAGACTCAATCTCATATCCGGCAGCTACAAGTGCGTCATTTACTGCGTAAAGATCATCGGGCTCGGTATAGATTTCAAAAACATCACCGTCACTTGAAAAATCTGATGCTCCTGCTTCAAGAGCTGTCTCCATAAGCGCATCCTCGTCACTTACGTTTTCTTTGAGAATGATAATAACACCCTGCTCTGTAAAGAGATAGCTTACGCAACCTGTCTGACCAAGATTACCCTTGAATTTGGAAAAATAGGAACGAACGTCTCCTGCGGTTCTGTTTCTGTTATCAGTTGAAGCTTCAACAATAACAGCTATTCCTGCAGGTCCATATCCTTCATACACGATTTCTTCGTATGTTGTATTAGTTTCACCCATAGCTTTTTTGATAGTACGTTCAATATTATCGTTGGGCACATTGTTTGATTTTGCCTTTGCGATAAGATCGCGAAGCTTAGCATTTACTGTGGGATCACCACCGCCCGCTTTAACTGCAACAGTTATCTCCTTGCCAATTTTAGTGAAAATTTTAGCCTTTTGGGCATCTGTTTTTTCTTTTTTATGCTTAATATTATTCCATTTACTATGTCCTGACATTATTTTTTACCTCTCTATGTATTAACTAAGCTATTGTATCACCTTATAT
>JAZNWX010000099.1:0-6138 GCA_045593575.1 Eubacteriales bacterium
TTGCATTGATCTTATCTGATTCTGCCCTTTTTGCTTTTGCAAATTCAAAATCAATAAAATCAATCTCTGCAAAATCTGCTTGCCTTATGGAGGCAGAAAGCGGACAAATGCTTTATTCAAAAGGCTCCACACAAAGAATGCCTATGGCTTCAACAACCAAAATAATGACTGCCCTTGTTGCTCTTGAAAGTGACATTCCACTTGATAGAATAATCAGAATTCCGCAAATAGCAGTAGGGGTTGAAGGATCGTCGGTTTATTTAAAAGCGAATGAAAGTGTTTCCTTTGAAATGCTTATCTATGCTCTTTTGCTCTCCTCTGCTAATGACTCTGCAGTAGCTATAGCACACACTGTATCAGGATCACTTGACGGTTTTGTTGAATTGATGAACAAAAAAGCACGTGATTTAGGACTTGAAAATACTCGATTTACAAATCCGCACGGCCTTTATGACGATAATCATTATACAACAGCTGAGGACCTTGCGAAATTAATGGCTTACGCAATTAAAAACAGAATTTTTGTTAAGATAACCTCAACTAAAAGTAAAACTTTTTTGCGTGATGATGCCTCCTATTTTCTGATGACAAATCATAACCGACTTTTGTCAACGTGTGACGGTGTATTCGGAGGTAAAACCGGTTTCACCAAAAAAAGTGGGCGTTGTCTTGTCAGCTGTGCGAAGCGAGACGGTATGACATTGATTGCCGTCACATTAAATGCACCCGATGATTGGAATGATCACAAGGAATTATACGGTTTTGGCTTTTCGAACTATAGACGTGTTTATTATAAATCCACTAAAATTTACTTGCCCGTGGTTTCCGGAGCCAAGAATCAAATTGAAGTATCATCCGAACCGTGTTCATTTGTTTTACCGTTTGAAAGCGGTGAAATAACGGAAAGAATTAATGTGCCGAGGTTTTTATTTGCAAAAATAAAAAAAGGTGAGCGAATTGGAGATATTCAATACATTTGTAATGGAAAAATTGTAGCAATCTCCCCTATCTATGCTTGTGAAACCGTTGAAGTAATTAAATATAAATTTAATCTGCTTGAATGGTTAAGAGATTTATTAAAAGGACTATTTAGCTAATATGGAAAAAATCAGAATTCAAAAATATTTTACTGATTGCGGAGTGCTTTCTCGCCGTGCCGCAGAAAATGAAATAAAAGCGGGCAAGGTTAAGGTTAACGGTCTTTGTGCTGTACTTGGTGACAAGATTGATCCGTCTGTTGATATTGTGGAATATAAGGGAAAAAGAATTATGCCCCGCAGTGCCTCAGAATTCGTTTATATTCTTCTTAATAAGCCCTGCGGTGTTGTTACAAGTGCCAAGGACGAAAAAGGCAGAGTGTGCGTTACCGACCTTGTTAAGTGCGGCACAAGGGTTTATCCCGTCGGACGCCTGGATTTGAACTCACAAGGACTTATTATTATGACAAATGATGGAGAACTGACAAATAAGCTCACTCATCCAAGACACGAGATTCCCAAGATATATGAGGTTGACGTGGTTGGCAGGGTTACTACCGAACAGTTGACTATTCTTAATAGCTCTATGACCGTCGACGGATATATTTTGCTCCCCGTTAAAACTGAGTTTATTTCTAAAAATGAAAAATTCACTACTTTAAGAATGACTCTTTTTGAAGGACGAAACCGTCAGATCAGAAAAATGTGTGAACAAGTTGGGCTCAAGGTGGCTAAGCTGACAAGGGTTGCTATCGGAAGTATCACACTTGGTGAGCTTCAGGGCGGAAAGTGGAGATACCTTACAAAAGAAGAAATAGATTCACTAAAAAAATAATGGACGGATTATTCCGTCCATTATTTTTTATTTAAGAGTGCAACTCTGTCATTTCCTCCCAAGTCCTTAAAAATCCTGCACTCAAAAGCATTATCTGATGCTATTTGTCTTATTTCTTCTGCTTGATCATATCCTATCTCAAAAAGCATAAATCCGTCTTTTTTTAAAAATTCTGAATAATCCTTTATTATTTTGTTATAGAATATAAGGCCGTCATCTCCGCCATAAAGTGCTTCATACGGCTCACATTTAACCTCTTCTGACAACGTTTCTATCACATCGGGACGAATGTACGGTGGATTTGATATTATTGCATCAAACTCCATACCTTGAAGTTGTTTTTCATCCGAAAGAACGTCAAACAGCATTGGTGTTACTCTTTCACTGACACCGTTTAATGCTGAATTTTTACAAGCGATATCAAGAGTTTTTGAAAACTTATCAACCATAACTGCGTCTGTGTCGCTACGCTCGGCTAAGATGGAAATAGCAATACATCCACTGCCCGTGCAAAGATCAATAAAGCTTGCATTTTGCGGCAATAATTCTATTGCTTTCTCAACTAAAATCTCAGTATCGGAGCGAGGTATAAGGCAATTCTCATCTACAAAATAAGTTTGTCTGTAAAAGTCCCATTTTCCGATGATATATTGAAGTGGAATATGCTTTTCCCTTTTTCGCAGTGCTTCTGTCAATTCAGAGTTGTCAATTTCTTCGTCCTTGTTAAGATAATAGTAGGATATTCTGTTTTTCGTGAAATGCTCGACTAATATCTTAGCTTCAATCTCATATTCATCAGGACTAATAAGCCTTAGCTTATCTAAAATATCTCTATATTTCATAAAATTCCTTTTCTACATAAAATTTTCAAATTTTTTTATTGATTTTTATTGCATTTTTCGAAAATTGTGGTATAATGTAAGTAGAAATATTTGTTTGGAGGTTACCCTATGGAAAATAAAAAGACCAATTACGGCAAAATTATCTTTATCACCCTTGCAGTTATTGCCGCTTTTGCAGCAATCGCCTTCATCGTGTACAAATTGTTTGTTAAGAATCTTGAAAAATGCTATTCTGAAGATGAGTGCGATGATCTCTTCCTTGAAGAGGATGACTCATGCGAATGCGAATGCCTTCAGTGTGATGCATTAGCAGACGCTGAATAATTATGTGCCAAATAAAGTGCCTTTTAAAAAAGGCACTTTTTCTTTTTTTATTTACTTTTTCAGGAGCTTCTGGGCTCTGATGTCAGTTCCCATAAAAAACAGTATTCTATATTCCCCAAACATCCTGCTTGTTATTCTATCAGTATACTTTTTCTGAATATCTTCTTTAGAGAGATTTGTGCTGACAATTGTGGGCTTTTTATTGCTTAAACGGTCATTAAGAAGGTTATAGAGCGTAGAAACTGAAAACTGATTGATTATTTCGGTTCCAAGGTCATCAATTATCAGGAGATCGCATTCAAAATATCTCTCAATAAGCTCGTTTGGCTCATTACTGTAAGTTTTGTATTTCTGTATCTCAAACTGTGAGAAAAGATCGATAGCACCCGTATAAAAAACATCATTTCCCTTTTCAATGATCTTTTTAGCTACTGAACTTGAGAGGTGTGTTTTACCAAGTCCCGTACCCCCCATAAGCAATATACTTTGAGAAGCTTTGGTATCAAAGCTATCAGCATAATCTTTAAGATACTCAAGATTTTTTCGCATCATTTCATAATGATTGGGATTCTTCTTATAGTAATCAAGTGAAAAGTTGTCAAAGCTCTGCTCTGCTATAAGACCGGCAAATCCACTGCTTTCAATTCCCGCAAGAGTAAGTGCCTCTTTCATACAAGAGCACATTTTGTTATTGATAAAACCTGTATCCCCACATTTTGGGCAATCATATTTTACATCTGAATAATCTGCAGGATAACCGTTTGCAACAAGAAGCTCTGCACGTTTTTTCTGAAGTGCTTCGTTTCTGGCTTTTATCTGTTCAAGCTTCGCTGAGCGATCCTCACCTGACAATGTAGCAGAAAAGATTTCCAGTCCGGTAAGAGAAAGCTCTCTGTCAATGCGTGCCACCTCGGGAATAGCGATGCGGACTTCCTGTGCTTTTATATCCGCACGCTCGCGTGCAATAAGATACTTTTGCGAATATTCGTCATATATTTTCTTGTATATTGAACTGTTGTATCCCATATTTACTCCTCTGAATATGAACGGTTAAGGGCGGCTGCAAAAAAGTCATCAACATCAAAGCTTGAGCCCTCCTGTTGCTTTTCCTGATTGCGTGCTTCAATCAAAGAATTCGCATCATCAATATTTTTAATTCCTTCTGCAAACCATTTTTCAAGAATCGCATTTGCATAATGAATAGATGGCTTGCTTGTTGCTGTAACCGTAATTTCGTATGCCTTTTCAATAACAGCAAGGTCATAATTGTAGGTATTTACCCAGGCATCTACCTGCTTTTGCTCCTTGGTAGTCAGCTTGCGCGAACCGAGTCCGAAAATGTTTTTGATCTTAGTCTCAATCTGAGCCTTTTCTTCCCTTGCATAAAGTGCCTCTTGAAGCACTTTTGCATCAGTGAATCCATCGTCAATACAAGAAATTGCAACCTTTTCGATATATCGAAGCGACTTCATCTCATTTCTTGCGGCATAGTGCATAAGAACGAGAATATAGTCATTATCAAGTCCAAGATAATCAACAAATCCCATAAGAACCTTTATATCCGCGGCAGTGAATATTTTTCCAAGGACGTTCTGACACTCATCAATAAGTCCAACAACGTTGTAATGCTTTTGAAGTAACGCATTAAGCTCAGCACTTGTATATTGAGGAAGCTCGCTGACTCTGGCTCTTTTAGGCACGTTACTTTCTATATTCTTTTCTTTTTTATCGGCAGCTTTGATCTCTTCTTTACCGTCGATTAATGTAACAAGTCCCGTTCCATTCCAAAAGGCAATGGATTTTTCAACATCGGATTCATCGCATCCAAGCTCATCAGCAATAAGCTTTTCGAACTTCCCCGTTCTGAATTTGTCAGAAGTCGCTAAAAGAAGCAAAACCTTTATATCAAACTTCTTCGCCTTATCGATATACTCAATGATGGATGAAGGAAGTACTGATAATCCGTTACCGTAATTTATGTTTATATGTATCTTTTCGGTCTTTTTCATAATAAACCTATTCTATCAATTATTCTTATTTGCCAAGCGATAGTTGAGTGTCATCAAAGAATCTCCAAGATGGACATTCTCTACAATAACTGTATCCTCAACCGCGTCAAGTTCCTGGCTTGTAAAGTTCCAAATACCGCCAATATCTGTTTCTGCAATTCTTTCTGCCATTTCAAGTGCGCACTCCTTTGGCAAAGTAAGTACTGCAATATCAATGGTGTGAGTTGCTGCATATCTTTCAAATTCATCAATATGGATAATCGGAATTTCGTTCACTTTATTTCCAACGAGTGTTTCATCATTGTCAAATATTGCAACTATATCCACTCCACGTTTTTCAAACATATCATTGTTTGCAAGAGCACGTCCAATATTACCTGCACCGATAATTATTGCCTGAAATCCCTCTCCAACACCGAGTAATTCGCAAATTCTTGCATAAAGATAGTTTACATTGTAACCGTAGCCCTGCTGACCGAATCCGCCAAAGCAGTTAAGATGCTGACGAATCTGAGAAGCGGTGATATTCATTCTTCTTGAAAGCTCTGCGGAGCTTATTCTTGTTTTTCCCTCTCTTATGAGAATTCTTAAATATCTGAAATATCTGGGGAGTCGTTTAATAACTGCCGCAGATACGTTTTCCTTTGAAAAACTTGTATGTTCTTCGGTCGAATTCATTATGTCCTTTTCTTTCATAAAAATCTTCCTCACGTTTTTGTTAAATTTTTAGTTTTACACAGATAAAGTCCTATATTTTTGTGGAAAAACTTGAGTTTTCCACACTTTCCACAGAGTTTTCCACACTCCTGTGTGGAAAACTTTGTTATTTATTGTCGAAAATCAATCAAGCGGTGAATAAGCACTCGCATTGAGATAGGTATCTGCCAGATTACCCTTTTGATATTCGTAATAACCTGCTAATGCAATCATTGCCCCGTTATCTCCGCAAAGAGATTTGTCGGGCATTGCAAATTTTATACCCTTTCGTTCACAAAGACGAGCAAGTGCTGACCGAAGATGTGAATTCGCTGCAACTCCACCTGAAATTGCAAAGGTTTTGGCTTCTGATTTATCAAGTGCATCTTCAACCTTCTTACAAATTGCCTTGACTACGCAATCAGTATATGATGCCGCAACGTCTGCATAGCTTA
>JAZNWX010000100.1:0-2037 GCA_045593575.1 Eubacteriales bacterium
CCTTGTTGTAAACTCTGCCAAGAATGTTAGCGCTCATAGGAAGCGCATAGAGCTCACCGTTGTAAAGGTTGGGCGCCCAAAGAGAATCAATATACTTATCCTTGAGAGTATCAAGACCAAGGTCGGACTGATTTGCAATAAGACCGTCAAAAGCAAGACGCTGAACGAAAACGTGGTCAACGTATGCTACGTCGGGGAAATTCTTACCCATAAGAGCCATGGTGTAGCTTGAATAGAAGTCAGCGGTGCTCTGGAATTCAATATTGATAGTTACACCGGGATGATCCTTTTCATACTGTTCTTTTGCTGCCTTTATAGCAGCTTCTGTTGTAGTAGATCCACCCGGCCACCAAACTGTGATAGTCTGATCGCCATCGTTCCCACCATCATCAGGATTGGGGCAAGCTGTAAGAAGCGCACACGTTGATGCGAGCATAATTACAGTCAAAATAAGTGAAATTATTCTTTTCATAGTATTATTTCTCCGTAAATATAAGGGGGTTTTGGTTTTTTTAACGATTCGCTATATATAGGCAGTAGCCGTCAAAACATATGACGGCTACCCTATATTAATTATAGAACTTATTCAGCAGTAGCTCCTGCCATTGTAATGTCTGTGATTACACAGTGTGTTGCTGCATTCTTGATAACAATGCGAATCTGAACATTCTGTCCGCTGAATGCGGAGAGATTGTATGTGAAGTGCTGAATGTCGTCGGTATCAAAATACACATAATCGTTTTCAGCGCCCTCAGCGGTGATTCTGTGCTCAACACCTGCTGCGTCAACAACAACGAGATAAACCTCGGGATAAGTTTCACCGTCACGATGGAATACTCTTCCACCAAATGTGAACTGATCGTTGATACCTGCACCAATGAGGAAATCATTATAAAGGTAAGAGCCTTCACCTCTAATGTCATAACCTTCTCCAGGGCCTGCATCCCAGTCACCTTCGTGTGCCCAAGCATCATAGCTTTCATCCAAAAGCTCACTCTTGTTAGCCCAATGAGCTGCTTCAGTGCCGAAGAATTCGATGTACTGAACAACACCGTGTGTACCCTGAGTAATACCGATTTCGATTGTAACCTTCTGTCCAATATACTTAGAAAGATCGTAAGAGCAATACTGAGTATCGTCGGATTCAACATAGAAGTAATCTTCTGTCTGACCGATACCGCGAACAAGTTCGCCGTTAACCTTCACTACAAAGTGAGGATATACTTCGCCACCACGTACGAATACGCGTGCGCCGAACTTAAGCATAAAGCTATCAGCAGTAATTGTCTTGCCTTCGAGCTTAAGAGCAGAGTAAGAATCGCCGTAATTGAGAGTGAGGTCTGCGCCTTCGCCAACGCCCATATCAATACCACCAACTACTTCCCACTTAACACCGTCAACACCGCCAAGGATCTCGCCCTTGCCATCCCACTTATTAACCTTGTCAACAAGAGGAGTAGCTCTGATCATCGAAATATCAGTAATTACGCAGTGTGTTGCAGCATTGCGAAGTGCGATTGCAACTGTAACCTTCTGGCCTGCAAATCCGGAAAGGTCATATGTGAAATGCTGAATAGCATCTGTATCTACGTAAACGTAGTCGTTCTCCTGACCGATAGCGGTCATAACATGCTGTGTACCGTCAGCCGTCTGAACGATCAACATGATTTCGGGATATGTTTCACCGTCACGGTGGAATACGCGCGCACCGTATGTGAACTGGCTGTTATGCTCCTTACCGATGATGAATTCATTGTAAAGGAAAGAGCCCTGTCCCTTAATGTCATAACCTTCGCCCGGACCGGGATCCCAGTCACCCTGGTGATTCCAAGGATCCTTGTTCTCATCCATAAGTTCGGATTTATCAACCCAGCTTGTATGCTCTGTACCTGTGAACTCGATATACTGAACAACACCATGTGTACCCTTAGTGATACCGATTTCAACTGTTACTACTTCTCCAATATAATCAGAAAGGTCGTAAGAGCAGTACTGAGTATCATCGGATTCAACATAGAAGTAATCCTCGGACTGACC
>JAZNWX010000101.1:0-9179 GCA_045593575.1 Eubacteriales bacterium
AATTATTTATAATATTATAACACTTATATCATATTTTGTCAATACTTTTGATACTAATTAATACACAAAACTGCTGGAGTAAACACCATTTTATAGACCATTAATTGATCGGCATCTATATTTTCATTATGCATAGATACTGCACTTATCCTACTGTTACCGTATGTTTTGTAATAGTATATTCCCTTTTCAGTATTGCAGCAGCTGGTGTACTGCGTTTTTTCATATTTATTTCCTACAATGACGCTACCCTCAATCTGTTCCACGGACGATAATATATGAAAAAACTGTGTTACAGATTCAAGCTCCGTATCAGGGATTATAGAATTCATTTTATTAAAGCAACATCTTACAAATCTTGACATTGATGAATTATCACCCGGCAACCCTATAGCTCCCATTCCCCTACTGTAAGGAAATAAATCCAGGTATTCTGAAAACGTATTTTTAGGTTCAGATGCAGATAGCATCAAATAATTATTTAAGTTCATTATTTGATACTCAAACGGTGGGTTATTTGTCAAAATTCCTATCGGATTATTGTGAATTTTTGGACCGTTTTTCATATATTCGAAAACTATGCATTCCTTTTTATCAGCAATAATCCAATGGAGCTCAGAATTTTGAAGTTGACTATTAAATGGAATATCTATGAGGGTTATGTTTTTCAACATATTAATGCTCTCTTCAACATTTTTGCATTTTCCTAAAATATATGGAATCAATTCATACGGTGCAAGATTAATAGAACCGTTTTTTACAGTATTATTCAGATATGCATTGCCCACAAAATTAAGTCCTGCCATACTAAGACCGTGTTCATTAGTTGCATCATAAAACAACGGATAATTTTCAATGACAGTTGCAGTACCGATAAATGCATAGTGTTTACGTTCAATTTCACCTGATTTATATTTCATAATAAAATTCCTCGGAGTTATGGCGATCGACTCATCATAACGTTTTTCCAAGTCCAAATTGCGTCCAAAGTAATGATTACAGGCATTAAAGCTGACCGCAGTACACACATTATCACATCCTTTCTTGATATGATTATTACCCATAATCTGATAAAAATGCAAGGGCGGTGACTAACACCGCCCCATATTTATGTTTTTTTATCAAACTTTGTTGAGCATTTAACGCAGGTTATTGTAATTTTTCCTCTGCCCTTTGGAACTCTAAGCCAAGTTTTGCATTTGGGACAACGATAAAATCTATGTGTTTTACGTTGCTTCCATCTGCTTTTGTTAATATTAATCATTCCAAGATATTTTTTATTCTCGCTAACTCGTTTATTAACCTTTTTAGAGAAAATTCTGAAATATCCGTAAATCATTAAAGACCAGGTTATCAAAGACAAAATCAATTTAACTATTGGCTGTTCCTGTGGCCAAAAGCCATAGATCAAAAACATTATCAAAGAAAGAATTATCGATAATTTTGCCAAATCATCAAATCCGTTTCTGCCATACATAAATTGCTGTATTTTGCCAACAATTCTTATAAAAAACCTTCTCATTCATTATCTCCTTTATTACTCAGTTCTCAAAGCGATAACCGGATCCTTCTTAGATGCGGTCTTGGATGGGAACAAGCCTGCAATAAAGGTAAGAGCCATACTTATTCCAACAAGAATAATAGCCGGTGTCGGTTCAAGCATTGCTTTAAGGTTTTCTATTCCGGTGAAGTGATAAAGAATGATATTAATTATTACAATCAGACCAAGCGAGCAAATAATTCCTATCATACCGGCAACAAAACCAACAAACAAAGTTTCTGCATTAAATACTCTGGCAATATCACGTTTGGATGCACCAATGGCTCTGAGAATACCAATTTCCTTTGTTCTTTCAAGAACGGAAATATATGTGATGATTCCAATCATAATAGACGAAACAACTAACGAAATGGCTACAAACGCAATCAAAACATAAGAGATCGCATCGATTATTGTTGTAACAGAACTCATGAGTAATGCCACAGTATCCGTATAGATGATTCTATCATCTTCAGTTTGCTGACTATTATATTCTGCAATAATCTCATTGATTCTTTCCTTGGATTCAAAATCCTTGGGGAAAATCGATATTGAAGTGGGATTCTCAATATCAACGTATCCAAAGGCCTTTAAGTTTTCTTCATAAGTGTTTTCGGTAACCCTGTTTTCATTCAATTTTGCAATTATCATTTTCATTAATGATTCTGCATTGGTAGGAACATACTGAGTAATAATGTCCTTTAAATAGGGCATATTAAGCTCTTCAGCGAGAGCTTCAATAATGAAAGTTGTATCAATTCCGGGATACTTTTCAATCAGTTCTTTAATAATCGGGAAGCTGTCCATTGTATATCCTTCAGAATCAAATCTGATACCCGTTAACATATCAACTTCCTTATTTTTCAACTGGGCTTTAACAATATCACTGTTATTAACTCTATTGATTATCTCGTGCTTGAGATCTGACAAATATCCGATCGTTCCAATATTACCCATACTCATAGTATCTTCAGAAGGACGAACAATGCCAACTATCTTAAGATCCATTGCTTCATCCAATCTCTGATTGAGTATTTCACTGTCTTTCTTGAAGTTAGGATCGAGTTTTTTTACTATATCATCTTCAATTACATAATGATCACTGTTTAGAAGAACTTTAAATTGAAAATCGTATATTTCGTCAAACGTGTACTCAGTCGCGGGAATATCAAACTCAACCTTTTCACCCTTCATCTGAGCTTTAAGTGCTTCTTCCATATATGCTTGAATTTCAGCAAAATCTCTGATTCCAAGAACGTAGAGCGTGTAGTCGGAAATTTGATTATTCTGGTCAACAATCAATACAATTTCATTGATATTCTCGGGATATTTACCATCAACAAGAACGTAGTCATTCTGTATATTTTCAGAGGTGCCAATCAATTCCGTCCAACCGGTTGTACTGTTAGCAGCTCCCATCATACTTGACATACTGTTCATCATATCCTTAGAAACACCCGTTACACCCATAGAATCATACATGCTGTTCATTCCCTGAGAGCTGTTTCTGTATGTTCCATCTTCTTGCAACAGATACATATTCCAGCTGGGAGAATAATCATATTTGATGTCTGTGCAAAGATTCTTTATCTCCGAATTTGAGTCTAAGAATGCCTTAAACTTTTTAAGATTATTGGTTGCAACTGAATTGCTCATCATAGAGAGCATTTGTCCCATAATCTGGCTCGAATATACCTTTCCGGGATCCTTAGGTTGACTGTTAGCCTCGGAAGATTGCATCATCGATGACATCATTGAAGTGGGGTCCATAGCATTCTGTTGAATCTGTAAGGGATATGAGGACATAGTATTTTCTTCAATTGACTTGATATAGGCATCGACGCCTGTGGATACAGCTAAAATCAAAGCAATACCGATAATACCAATAGAACCTGCAAATGAAGTTAAAAAGGTTCTTCCCTTTTTGGTCATCAAGTTGTTGAAGGACAAGGACATAGCTGTCCAAAAAGACATTGAAGCTTTTTTCTTCTTTTTAGTAACCTTTCGCTCCGTCTTTCCTTCAATAATTCTATCCTTTTCCTCTCCTCCGTCAAACGGATCGGAATCGCCCACAAGATTTCCGTCGTGAAGGTTGATAATTCTTGTGGAATATTGCTCCGCTAACTCAGGATTGTGTGTTACCATAATTACAAGTCTGTCTTTTGCAATATCCTTCAGAAGATCCATAACCTGAACACTGGTTTCAGAGTCAAGGGCACCTGTAGGTTCATCTGCAAGCAAAATATCAGGGTCATTGATCAAAGCTCTGGCAATTGCTACTCTCTGCATTTGTCCGCCTGAAAGCTGATTTGGACGCTTATTCATTTGTGTGCGAAGTCCAACCTTATCAAGAGCTTGAACAGCACGCTTTCTTCTTTCATTCTTAGAGATACCGCTAAGCGTTAAAGCAAGCTCCACATTAGCTAATACCGTTTGGTGTGAAATCAAATTATAGCTTTGAAAAATAAAACCAACAGAGTGATTTCTATAAGTATCCCAATCTGTATCAGTGTAGTTCTTGGTGGTGATACCATTAATCACCAAATCTCCGCTTGTGTATTGGTCAAGACCACCAACAATATTAAGCAATGTTGTTTTACCGCAACCCGACTGACCAAGTATAGACACAAATTCGCTTTCTGTGAATTTGATACTAACTCCTTTTAATGCCTCAACTGCAGACTCGTCTTTTCCGTATGTTTTTTTAATGTTAATGAGTTCTAACAATTTATACACCTACTTTTTCTAATTTATTTCACTGTAATCATATAATATTAACCTTAAAAATTCCTTAAAATATCAAAATATAGCAAAATGCTAAATTTTTTTCAATATTTTTGTTATTAAGTAACAAAAATAACAATATATTGATTTTTCACTTGACATTAACACAATATATAGTTATAATTATAATGTCGATTTTTAGCTTACATTTTCAAATAAATAGATTAATAAGGAGGTTTTTCATGAAAATTATTAAAAGAAATGGAGCCGAAGCTGTTTTTGATCCAAACAAAATCATCGTTGCAGTCACAAAAGCTAACGAGAGCGTTGTTCCAAGTGCAAGAATGACAGATATTCAGATCAGAAGAATTGCTGAAGATGTTGAAATGGCAGCACTCCATATGAACCGTTCACTTAACGTTGAAGAAATTCAGGATATGGTAGAAGACCAGATTATGAATCAGCGTGCATTTGACGTTGCAAGAAGATACATTACATATCGATATACACGTGCACTTGTCAGAAAATCAAACACAACTGATGAACAGATTCTCAGCCTGATTGAGTGTAACAATGAAGAAGTAAAGCAAGAAAACTCAAATAAGAATCCCACTGTAAACAGCGTTCAACGTGACTATATGGCAGGTGAAGTCAGCAAGGATATTACCAAAAGACTTTTGTTGCCTGCAGATATAGTTGAGGCACACGAAAAAGGTATTATTCACTTCCACGACTCAGACTATTTTGCTCAACATATGCACAACTGCGATCTTGTAAATCTTGAAGATATGTTGCAGAACGGTACGGTTATCAGCGGAACAATGATTGAAAAGCCACACAGCTTTTCAACAGCATGTAATATAGCAACACAAATTATTGCACAGGTTGCCTCTTGTCAATATGGTGGTCAAAGCATAAGCCTTACACATCTCGCTCCATTTGTTGACGTCAGCAGAAAAAAGATCAGAGTCAAGGTGGAACAAGAGCTTAAAACGATAAATCCGAATGTACCTGTTGAGGACATTGACAGAATTACCGAGGAAAGACTTCTTGAAGAAATAAGAAGCGGTGTTCAAACAATTCAATATCAGGTAGTTACGTTGATGACAACCAACGGACAAGCACCGTTCGTGACGGTATTTATGTACCTCAACGAGGCTAAGAGCGAACGTGAAAAGAAAGACCTTGCAATTATTATTGAAGAAACATTAAAGCAAAGATATAAGGGTGTTAAAAACGAAAAAGGTGTTTGGGTAACTCCTGCCTTTCCAAAGCTTATCTATGTTCTTGAAGAAGATAATATTCACGAGGATAGCCCCTATTATTATCTCACGAAATTAGCAGCTAAATGCACTGCTAAGAGAATGGTTCCCGACTATATTTCTGAAAAAATAATGCTCCAAAACAAAATAGACAAAAATGGCGAGGGACATTGCTATACTTGTATGGGATGCAGAAGCTTTTTGACTCCTTATATTGACGAAGATGGCAATCCCAAGTATTACGGCAGATTCAATCAGGGTGTTGTTACGGTAAACCTTGTTGACATCGGACTCTCTGCCGAGGGAGATATGGACAAGTTCTGGCAAATCTTTGATGAAAGAATGGAGCTCTGCCACAGAGCACTTCAATGCCGTCATGAACGTCTTACCGGTACACTTTCAGATGCTGCACCAATTCTCTGGCAGCACGGAGCACTTTTACGTCTCCCCAAAGGAGAAGTAATAGATAAATATCTTCACGGCGGATACTCTACCATTTCTCTTGGTTACGCAGGTCTTTGGGAATGCGTTCTCTCATTGAACGGCAAAAAGCTGACTGAACCCGAAGGCGAAAAGCTCGGTCTTGAAATTATGAGAAAGCTCAATGAATATACAGCCAAATGGAAGGCTGCTGAATGCATTGACTATTCCCTTTACGGAACTCCACTTGAAAGCACTACATATAAATTTGCAAAATGCTTGCAAAAACGTTTTGGCATTCGTAAAGGTATTACAGACAAAACCTATATCACAAACAGCTACCATATCCATGTGACTGAAGAGATTGATGCTTTCAAAAAATTAGCTATAGAAGCCAAATTCCAAGCGCTCTCTCCCGGTGGTGCAATCTCGTACGTTGAAGTTCCAAATATG
This sequence comes from Eubacteriales bacterium, assembly GCA_045593575.1. GTDB lineage: Bacteria > Bacillota > Clostridia > Oscillospirales > CAG-272 > RGIG4608. The sequence goes on from JAZNWX010000101.1 coordinate 6,400, forward strand.
CAAAATAATATAGATGCTGTAATCTCAGTTATGAAGTTCATCTATGATAACATAATGTATGCTGAGCTTAATACTAAAAGCGATTATTGTCAGCTTTGTGGCTTTGACGGTGAAATTGAGGTCGTTGATATAGATGGAAAGCTTGTATGGCAATGTCCTAACTGCGGAAATACAGATCAGGCAACTATGAATGTTGCAAGACGAACCTGCGGTTATATTGGCACACAATACTGGAATCAAGGAAGAACGCAAGAAATTAAAGAGAGAGTTCTTCATCTCTAAAATAATAAACCAAATCCCTTGCTTTTAGCAAGGGATTGTTAATCAAAGGATATATTTATGAATTACGCACTCATACGTGAAAATGATATAGCGAACGGCCCCGGAGTCAGGACTTCCCTTTTTGTCAGTGGGTGTCGGCACCACTGTAAGGGATGCTTCAATCCTGAAACGTGGAACTTCAATTACGGAAATCCGTTTACTCAAAAAGAAATTGACATCATTATCGAAGCAACAAAGCCTTCATTTATTGATGGACTTACGCTTCTTGGCGGTGAACCATTTGAACCGGAGAATCAAGCTGCTCTTGTTGATTTGCTAAAGAAGTTCAAAGAAAATCTACCAGACAAGTCAATTTGGTGTTACACCGGATTCAGCTTTGAAAACGACTTGCTCCCCAAGTACAATGCAGATATCGAGAACATTAAAGAATTGCTTCCCTTGATTGATGTTTTGGTAGATGGAAGATTTGTGGAAGAATTGAAACGCTCTTCCCTTTTGTTTCGTGGTTCTTCTAATCAGAACATCATCGACGTTGCAAAATCTTTGCAGCAAAACAAACTAATTATGTTACCCGGAGTATGGGAACGAAAAATAGGAAGCGGAAATATCTATGAATAATCAAAAACAGCTCAATCTACGATTGAGCTGTTTTAATACTTTATGCTAATTAGATGAACTTTCTCATTATGTCTGTAACATTCTCAGCGGGCAATGAAGATGTAAGGATAATATTAACATCACTCTTGTGAGCAAGTGCTTCAACCTCAAGCAAGAACTTTTCGAAAGCAGGAATATCTTCATTACAAATCTTCAAGCAAGAATCAATGAAAATATCTGTAACGTCATAATTGCTAGCCAAAATACCTGCAACAAATCCGAAAAGTGACTGTGCATCTGCCACCAAGTATTCAACAGTATCTATAAGTCTAATTTGGCTGTTAACGTCATAACGCAACTTACTACCCTTTTCGATGCAAACAACACAACCCTTTGTTTCACTTTGAGCCTGATTTACCATTTCGATAAGAGTTTTTGTTTTGCCTGTACCTTTAACGCCAATTATTAATTTCACCATAATAAAATTACCTCCAAGAGTTAATTAAAGCTATATGCTTCTTTATGATATAATTATACACTAAGCTTTTGAAAAAAGCAAGTAGTTTTTATAAAAAATTAACCAAAAATATGCACAAAATTAATAAAAAACTCTTAGATTATATATTTCTTGTTTCAAGTGCTTTTCTGCGTTCTTCATAACCGGGTTTACCAAGCATAGCAAACATATTGTTCTTATATTCTTCAACACCGGGTTGATCAAAAGGATTAACTCCAAGAAGATAACCGGACATCGCACAAGCGAGCTCGAAGAAATAAATAAGGTATCCCAAGCAATAAGCATTTCTTTCTGCGATCTCAATATGAATATTAGGTACGTCACCGTCAATATGAGCAAGCTGCGTTGCTCTCATTGCTGTTTGCTTAAGCTCGTTTATATCGCGTCCCGCAAGGAAGTTAAGACCGTCAATGTTTGCCTCGTCATAAGGAATAGTAAACGTGCTCTTTGTATCATGAACAGAAAGTACGGTTTCAAACAACATCTTTTCACCCTGCTGAATATACTGTCCGAGAGAGTGCAAATCCGTAGAAAATATAAGTGATGATGGGAATATTCCCTTGCCATCCTTTCCTTCACTTTCACCGTAGAGCTGCTTCCACCACTCCTGAAGTGTTGCTGTAAATGGCTCATATCCAACAAGAATCTCAAGATGCTTGCCTTTTCGATAAAGAATATTTCTCATAGCAGCATACTTATAAGCATCATTCTTGTTCAAATCTGGATCTGAATAGGCAATTCTTGCATCGTTTGCACCGTGCATAAGGTTATCAATATCAATTCCTGCAACTGCTACAGGAAGAAGTCCTACTGCTGTCAATACAGAGAATCTGCCACCGACATCATCGGGAATCACAAAAGTTTCATAACCCTGCTTTGTTGCAAAGGACTTGAGCGTTCCGCGTTCCTTATCTGTAGTAACGTAAATCCTTCTGTTAGCTTCTTCCACACCGTACTTCTTTTCCAAAAAAGCACGGAGAATTCTGAAGGCAACAGCAGGTTCAGTTGTAGTACCCGATTTTGAAATAACGTTAATGCAAACGTTCTTATGCTCGCAAATGTAAAGCAATTCGTTAAGATATGCAGCACTGATATTACATCCCGCATAATAAATTGAGGGTGTATTACTCTTGGCCTCGTTATAATTGATAGCACTAAGAAATTCAATGATTGCCTTTGTACCAAGATATGAACCGCCAATACCTATTATGATAAATGCATCGCAATCATTTTGAATTCTTTTAGCAGCTTCTTTAATTCTTGCAAATTCTTCCTTGTCGTAGTTTTCAGGAAGATCCATCCATCCCAGAAACTTATTACCAGCACCGGATTTTTCCTTAAGCATTTTATCGGCAAGTGTAACCATAGGAGCGATACATTCATA